>NZ_JBFUKO010000521.1:0-3891 GCF_056400805.1 Aminobacter sp. P4_H6_2 | reverse complement strand
CCAACACACCGCTCGAGCGTGCAATCCCAAGCCTCGTCGCAGATCACGGCGACCGGTATGGCGGCATGGGGCTGCGTGATC
The DNA here is from genome assembly GCF_056400805.1 of Aminobacter sp. P4_H6_2. Lineage (NCBI taxonomy): Bacteria > Pseudomonadati > Pseudomonadota > Alphaproteobacteria > Hyphomicrobiales > Phyllobacteriaceae > Aminobacter > Aminobacter sp. P4_H6_2. The sequence goes on along the minus strand of NZ_JBFUKO010000521.1, from coordinate 3,810 downwards.
TAGCCGACCTGATGTTCGCCGCCATGGTCAAGTTCAACACCACTCGAACCATGTCTGAGGCATTCGAAATCCTACCGATGCCCGACATGAGCCCGCTTGCCGCCTATGAGGAACTGGTTCGCGGCAATGTCGAGAACGTGACACTCGAGGAGCTTGCGGGCCGCACGCTTGCGACAGGTGTCGTCCCTTACCCGCCGGGCATCCCGCTGATGATGCCGGGCGAAAATGCGGGTCCGGCCGACGGCGCGCTTATCGGCTACCTCAAGGCGCTGGAAGCCTATGACCTGAGCTTCCCCGGCTTCACCCACGATACTCACGGCGTCGAGGTCGAAGACGGCGTCTACCACGTCCTCGCGGTCAAGCACTGAGGGGAGCGATCAAGATGGCTAAAGAAAGCACCACGTCCGGCGGAGCCGGCAAGATGGGACTGGTTCCCGCGACCTTGATGGTCGCGGGCAACATGATGGGTTCGGGCGTCTTCATGCTCCCGGCCAATCTTTCGGCGATAGGCAGCATCGCCCTGATCGGTTGGCTGCTGACGGTGGTGGGCGCGGTCGCGCTCGCCCTTGTTTTCGCCAAGCTTGCGGCGATCGACCCCGCCGCGGGAGGACCTTACGCCTACACACGCAAGGCGTTCGGTGACTACATGGGCTATCAGACCAATATGGTCTATTGGCTCGCGCTGGTCGTCGGCAACGTCGCGCTCGCCGTCGCCGGGCTGGGATATCTTTCGCACTTTTTCCCGGTGCTGAAGGTGCCGGTCGTGCTGGCCTTTGGCTCGATCGGGGTGATCTGGTTTTTCACCTACGCCAACATTCTCGGTCCCCGGCTCGTCGGACGGCTTCAATCCTTCACCACCGTCTTCGCGTTGATCCCGATCTTCGGCACGGCGCTGTTCGGCTGGTTCTGGTTCAGCGCCGACACCTATGCGGCAGCGTGGAACGTCTCGGGCAAGAGCGACATGAGCGCGGTGATGGCTACGCTCACCTTCACGCTTTGGGCCTTCATCGGGGTCGAGAGCGCCTCGGTGTCGGCGGGCGTCGTTGAAAATCCGTCGCGCAACGTTCCAATCGCCACAGTGGCCGGGGTCGTGCTCGCCTCGGTGGCTTATGTGTTGAGTTCGTCGGTGATCATGGGCATGATCCCCAACAAGGATCTTATCGCCTCATCCGCGCCATTCGCGGACGCCGCCCGGATCGCGCTTGGCGACGTCGCCGGCGGCACGGTCGCGTTGTTTGCCGCAGTGGGTTGCCTCGGCTCGCTTGCGGGATGGACCCTGCTTGCGGGACAGTCGGCCAAGGCGGCAGCGGATGACGGGCTTTTCCCCGGCGTTTTCGCGCGCGTCAATAGGCACGGCGTGCCGTCGATCGGGCTCGTGATCGTGGCTGGGTTGATGAGCGTCCAGGTGTTCGCCACCATGTCACCCACTGCAAGCGAGCAGTTCGGCAAGATCGCGTCGATCGCGGTGATCATGACCCTGCTTCCCTACATCTACTCGGCGGTTTCGATACAGGTCCTAGGCTACCGAAAGATGCCTTCCAGCCAGTATACCTTCTTTGTCGCGGCAGGCCTGATCGGCGCTGTCTATTGCATGATCGCGCTGGTGGGATCCGACGGTCAGCAAACGCGCTGGTCGCTCATCTTCGTGATCGCCACCATKGTCTTCTACTCCGCCTCGATCACTCGTAAGCGCGACATCGAGGAAAAGCACCTCCATCCGGGTGGACGTGCACCCGTCTGGGTACGGTACCTGGCGCTCGGCGTGACGATAGCTGCTCTGGTTGCGATGTTCTGGCTCTCGGTCGGCCGCTACAGCGACCTCAATCTGCGATCACGGTCGCTGACCCCGCCAGAGGCTTCAGAAACGATGGAGATGATCGTACCACCGATGAAGCCGTAATACCCCAGATTGAACCGGCCCCGGCGGTTATGCCGCTGGCGCCGGCTTTGCATGACCAGGTGTGAGCATTCAACAGTGGTTCCCCAACTTGCTTCGCACCGGGGCGGTGGAACCCCGGTGCGTTCCTGCATCTGCTGTCGATGGTGTACCCAGTCAGGTGTTTGTAGCCAGCCGTTCGAACAATCGGGCCACGGCCTCTGCTCCCGGGTCGACGTTCCCGACCAGCTGCTCCGAACTCACATAGGCCGCCCTACCTGCATTGGCCTCCTTCATCTCGGCCGTCTTGTTTGCCCCGGCGCGCGCCCTGTGGGCGGCAATCACGAGCCCCTCATCGAGACCTTCGAGTGCGGGTGCAAGCGCATCCACGAGCGTTCTATCGCCAAGACGAGCACCGCCCACTTCCTGCAAGCGCTCGAGCCCGATCTTTAGTGCGCCATTAAGCGAGTAACCGCTTGATGCAGCGTCGCCGGCCGCAGCGAAGAAGATTGCCAGCAACACGCCTGAGGACCCGCCCATGGTCTGGCTGAGCTCCTGGCCAATAGCGCGATAGAGCTGGGTGTGATCCGCCAACGGTAAGCGCCCGAAAGCCTCGATCAAGGCACGCGCCGCGGTCGCAAGTGTCGTCCCGGTGTCGCCGTCGCCAGCCTGAAGGTCCAGATGGTTGAGATCAGCTTCAGATGCAATCAGGACCTCGCAGCATTTCCTGAGGAACGCCTCGGTTTTTGAATCGCGGGAAGGCGTCGACTTGATGGGAGAAAGTCCGTCTGGCAGCGGAAGCAGACCAGGAGCATCCATCCTGTTGAGACCCGGCCAGGCCCGGAGCGGCGTCTCCGCCGCCAGCAAGGTCTCGTCTTCTCCTGATATGGGGTAGAGCGTCACCGAGAAGCCATGCATGTCGAGGGCGGTCATCATCGAAGCGGGCCCAATGATGTGGCTGATCCGATCCCCTACTTCCGATCGTCTAAGCTCGTCGGCGAGGACAGCCATTTCCAGCCCCGTCGAGCTGCCCAGATTGTTCAACACAGCAACATAGCGTCGACCGTTAGCGACCCGAGGTGAAAGCTTGCCAATGGCTGCAGCCATAGCCTGCCGTGCGCCCTCATAGGGAATGTGCTGGGCGCCGGGCTCGCCATGAATGCCAAGTCCCAGTTCGATTTCACCGGGCGCAATTCTCGGTTCTTTGGTCGAGCCCGGCATACTGCACGTGTCCAAGGACATGCCGATGCTCATCACGCCAGCCACAACCCGCCTTGCAGCCTGCGTGACGGCTTCAAGGTCACCACCGGATTCCGCCACCGCGCCGGCGATCTTGTGTACCAGCAGCGTCCCCGCCACACCTCGCGGGCGCGACAGATCGGGAATGGCCACGTCGTCCTGAACGATCACCATGTTGACCTTCAGACCGGATGCGCGTGCACGCTCCGCCGCCAGCCCAAAATTCAGACGGTCACCGGTGTAGTTCTTGACCACCAAAAGGCAGCCCGCCTCCCCTGTTACAGCTAGTATTCCCGCCAGGACGGCCTCGACCGAGGGAGAGGCAAAGACATCGCCGCAGACGGCCGCCGTCAGCATCCCCGGCCCTACAAACCCTGCATGTGCTGGCTCGTGTCCGGAGCCGCCACCAGAGACAACCGCGACCCGCGACTTGTCCCAGTCGCCGCGCATGACGACGCGAATGTACGGATAGCCGTCGAGCCGCTTGAGGCGACCGCCCGAGGTCGCGACAAGTCCGTCGATCGCCTCTTGGACGATGTCTTCTTTGTTGTTGATGAAGTGCTTCATGTCCTACCATCCGCTTGGCCTGGGCGATGCGTTTCCGGCTCACCCGATGTTCGTCTATGTCGCCGTCACAGCGGGACTTTAACGGTGAAGGGAAGCCGACGGAATGCAATCCGTCGGCTTGTTTGAGG
>NZ_JBFUKO010000520.1:0-3904 GCF_056400805.1 Aminobacter sp. P4_H6_2 | reverse complement strand
GTCTTTAGACATGATCATTTCAGATCAGCCCATTTGGCGACGAAAAGGCGGGGGCAATCTCCCGCCTTTTCGTGTTTGTTGGTTCAATTTCAGCAGTATGATGGTTGGCTAGGTGACCTGTCCGACGATCATCCTGAGCTATTTGCGTCCTTAGCTATTTGGAGCTTGGCAGTGGTTCGTCATGAGCCGCCTTGCTTCAATCGACGGCAGGCCGGGTGTTATCTCCGCATCATCTTGGCAGTTGCAGCGCTGGCGATGCTGTAGATTTTTCGAATACGGTCACGTGTGAGCGCTCAGCTTCCGTCAGCGACACTCTTGATTTGCCCATCCCCATTCGGCTTGCCTGAGYTGCGTAGTTTTCAAAGCTGCGCTCGGTGCGGATAGCCAGTGATGACACTATCCAGTGTTCTTCTGCCGCGTATCGAAGTCGCGCATTCGTTCGCCGCTTTGGCCACGATGCCTCTTCGCTAATCAGTAAATTGTGCCTGGAAAGCGTGAACGTGAACGTTGCGATCCGCAGCGTGCCCATACCCTAAAGACCGTATCGAGCAGGATCGGCAGCGTATCTGGCGGCGAGACCGATGCCATCCTCTTGACTCCGGCGATCATGCCGTTAAAAAATATCATATGAATAGTATGAAGAATAGAAAGTCGTTTAGCGCGGCCCGAGTCTCCCGGGTCGCGGTCGCGGTATCCAGCGGCTCGACCGCGCTGCATGCGACGGTGGTCGAACAAATCGGATTGCGCATCGTGCAAGGTGATTTCCTGCCCGGCGAAGCGCTTCCCAACGCCGACGACTCCAGCGAAATGCTGGGCGTCAGCCGCACGGTGCTGCGCGAGGCGATCAAGGTTCTGGCGGGCAAGGGGCTTGTCGAGTCACGGCCCAAGACAGGAACGCGGGTGCGTCCGCGCGCCGACTGGAATTTCCTCGATCCGGATGTCTTGTCGTGGCGCTACGCCGGGGCTGTCAGCGCCGACGATGTCAGGGCATTGTTCGAGTTGCGTCGAGCCATCGAGCCCATGTCCGCAGCACTCGCAGCCCAGCGTGCCACGCCGGGCCAGATCGCCGAGATGAACGCTGCGCTGACCGAAATGGAAGCGGTTGGCGACGATGGCGACCGTTTCGCCAAGCCGGACCTTGTGTTCCACCAGACCATCTTGCGTATGACCGGCAACGAACTGATCGGCTCGCTGGCTGCCCTGGTCGAGACCGCTCTTGTGATGAGCTTTCGCCTTTCCAACGACAACCCCGAGGGGCAGCGCCACTCGCTGCCGCTGCACAGGCAAGTGGCCAAAAAAATCGCCTCTGGCGACGGTCCGGGCGCGCAAAAGGCGCTGCTGGTGCTCATCGACAACGCCGAGGAAGACGTGCGCCGCAGCGTCGAGAACCGCAACAAGCGCCGCAAGGAACAGACGTCGTGACGGATGAAAAACGCAAGCTGCGTTCAACCGCATGGTTTGGGGGCGAGGGCAAGAATGCCTTCATGCACCGCAGCTGGATGAAGAACCAGGGCATTCCAGGCGACGAGTTCGACGGCCGTCCTGTGATCGGGATCTGCAACACCTGGTCCGAATTGACCCCGTGCAATGCCCATCTTCGTGCGCTTGCGGACCATGTCAAACGCGGCGTCTATGAGGCCGGCGGCCTGCCGCTCGAGTTTCCGGTGATGTCGCTGGGCGAAAGTAATATGCGCCCGACCGCCATGCTGTTCCGCAATCTGGCAAGCATGGATGTGGAGGAATCGATCCGGGGCAATCCGATGGATGGCGTCGTGCTGCTGGCCGGCTGCGACAAGACCACGCCGGCGCTGCTGATGGGGGCGGCGTCATGCAATCTGCCGACCATCACCATTTCGGGCGGGCCGATGCTCAACGGCAAGTTCCGCGGGCAGGATATCGGCTCGGGCACCCATGTGTGGAAATTCGCCGAGGACGTGAAGGCTGGGCGCATGGCCGTGGCCGATTTCCTCGCCGCCGAACAGGGCCAGAGCCGGTCGGCCGGCAGTTGCATGACAATGGGGACCGCTTCGACCATGGCAAGCATGGTCGAAGCGCTCGGCATCGGCATGCCCGACAACGCGGCAATCCCTGCGGTCGATTCCCGGCGGGGAGTCTWGGCCCATCTGGCGGGACGCCGCATCGTCCATCTGGTCCACAAGGACGTGACGATCTCGCAAATCCTCACCAAGGCGGCCTTTGAAAATGCCATTCGCGTCAACGGGGCAATCGGGGGCTCGACCAATGCGGTGTTGCATCTGATCGCCATCGCCCGTCGGGTTGGGGTGGAGCTGGGGCTTGAAGACTGGGATCGCCTTGGACGCGGCGTGCCCACGATCGTCGACCTTATGCCGTCCGGCCGATTCCTGATGGAAGACTTTTACTACGCCGGGGGGCTAGCTGCGGTCATGGCGTCGCTCGATGAGGTGGGGCTTCTTCATCGCGATGCCATGACTGTCAGTGGAAAGACCATCGGCGAATTGGTCGACGGTGCGCCCAATTACAATCCCGAGGTGATCCGGCCGCTGCGAAACCCGTTGACCGAGGAGGGGGGGATATCGATCCTTCGCGGCAATCTCGCGCCCAACGGGGCGGTGATCAAGCCATCGGCGGCAACGGCTGAATTGATGCAGCATCGCGGCAGGGCCGTCGTCTTCGAAAACATCGAGCATTACTACGCTCGCATCGATGATCCCGATCTGGACATTGACGCGTCGTCGGTGATGGTGCTCAAGAATTGCGGTCCACGCGGTTATCCCGGCATGGCCGAGGTCGGCAACATGCCGCTGCCGGCAAAGCTGCTCAAGCAAGGCGTCTCCGACATGGTTCGGATTTCGGATGCGCGCATGAGCGGTACCGCCTATGGCACCGTGGTCCTACACGTGGCGCCCGAGGCAGCCGCCGGGGGCGTGCTTGCACTGGTGCGCGATGGCGATCTTATCGAACTCGATGTGGCCGGGCGTCGCTTAGAGCTTCTCGTTTCCGATGAAGAACTGGCGATCCGCCGTAGCGACTGGACGCCGCCGCCGCCGCCGGAAGGCGGCTACCAAAGCCTGTATGTCGAGCGCGTGCTGCAGGCCGACGAGGGCTGCGATTTCGATTTTCTCGTCGGCCGCCGCGACGCCGGCATCCCTCGRCATTCGCACTAGAGGGCGCGGGCAATGACTGGCGAAACCAGCAGCTACGCCATCTTCCCCAGCCTGAGGGGCCGCAGCGTTTTCATAACCGGCGGCGGCAGCGGCATCGGCGAGAGCCTGGTACGTCACTTCTGCGCCCAGGGCAGCCGCGTCGCATTTGTAGATGTGGCGGAGGAGYAGTCGAGGCGTCTCGTCGATGCCATCGGCGCACTGGGCGAGGCACCGCCGCTGTTCGTTCCGTGCGACCTGCGCAATGTCGAGGATCTGCGGTCCGCCGTCGAGCAGGCGATGCAGCACAACGGCCCGATCCAGGTGCTGTGCAATAATGCGGGCAGCGACGACCGCCACCAAACCAAGGATGTGACGGTGTCCTATTGGGACGATCGCATGGCGGTCAATTTGCGTCACCAGTTCTTTGCGGCCCAGGCCGTGCGTCCGCAGATGAGCGCACTCGGTGGCGGCTCGATCATCAATTTTGGCTCCATCACCTGGATGGTCGGCGATCCGGATTGCCCCGCCTATGTGACGGCGAAAGCTGCAGTCTACGGCATGACACGGGCGCTCGCACGAGAGCTCGGCCCCGAACGCATCCGCGTCAACTGCATGGTGCCGGGCTGGGTCATGACGGAACGCCAGATGCGGTTGTGGCTGACCCCGGCCGGCGAGCGACAGATCGAGGAACGGCAATGCCTGCCGGATAGACTGCAGCCGTCCGATATCGCGCGCATGGCGCTGTTTCTCGCAGCCGACGACAGCAGCATGTGCACAAG
>NZ_JBFUKO010000519.1:0-3905 GCF_056400805.1 Aminobacter sp. P4_H6_2 | reverse complement strand
GCACTGCACAGAACTTCGAAACGGCGGGTTGCCCCATGCTTCCTGCAATAGAACTATTTCCGCACATTGGCCAAATTCGGCCATGCATTTCAACAATCGGCGTCATCTGCCGCGAAACGTAAGGCGCGGCGCCAATAAATACTGAATTTACTTAGGCAAAACCAACGCATATCCGCATATTCGCTTCTTCTGAAATACAGAACGCGATAGCCTCGAAACTGTCACCATGTCTTTTTCTTGTGCAACCTACGGTCGCCAATCACCCAGGAATTGGCATCATTGTTTCAAACGCCAAGAAATCGTGTTTTGCAGCGCAGCATACCCTGGCTATCTTTGCCCTGGGCGGGTCATTGACCAACTGGAGTAGCAGCATGAGGGATATTGCCAAGTCGACGAGCTTGGAATTTCCGCACGCGGCCATGGAATTTCCGCCGCTGGGTGGGGCAATCAAGCGCGGTTTCGACGTCGTTGGCGCCAGCGCCGGGCTCATCGTTCTCGGCCCGTTGTTCCTGATGATCGCCTTGCTGGTCAAGGTTTCCGATGGCGGGTCTGTGTTCTATGGCCATCGCAGGATCGGCCGCGCCGGCCGGATTTTCCATTGCCTCAAGTTCCGAACCATGGTGCGGGACGGCGATGCGGTTCTTGCCACGCATTTTCGCGACAATCCCGAGGCTAAGGCTGAATGGGAGGAGACGCGGAAACTGAAGGAAGACCCACGCGTCACACGCGTTGGTGCCGTGCTGCGCAGGCTCAGCCTTGATGAGCTGCCGCAGATCGTCAACATCCTGCTGGGTGACATGAGCATCGTCGGTCCACGCCCCGTCGTGCGCGACGAACTCGAATATTACGGCAAGGCGGTGGTGTTCTACTTCAAGTCGCGTCCGGGCCTGACGGGCCTGTGGCAAGTCAGCGGACGAAACGACGTCTCCTATGACAGCCGGGTGGCGTTCGACCGCCAGTATGTCGAGAACTGGTCGCTCGCCGGAGACATCCGCATCATCCTCAAGACGGTTCCGGCCGTCTGCATGTCGCGCGGCAGCTACTGAGCTTGCCGCAATCGAGGCTGCGCTTGAATGGGAGCGCAGCGTCTCCCCTCACCCGCAAACGCCCTTGGATTTCTTCGGCACAGGAACGGAGGACAGATTTGAGATTGCACCTCGCACACTTTCCCCGCAGCCGCGCAAGCCGGCTGCTGAACGGTATCGTTTGTCTTACGCTGGCCTTCTCGGCGTCGGAGGCGTTCGCCGACGATTACCAGCTCGGTACCCAGGACAAGCTGACCATCCGCGTCGTCGAATGGCAGACGGTCGAAGGCGCATTCCGCGACTGGTCGTCTGTCAGCGGCGATTACACGATTGGGCCTTCCGGCAAACTGTCGCTGCCCTTCGTCGGTGAAACGCCTGCATCGGGCAAAACCACAGCCGAGATCGCCGAGACGATCGGCAAGACGCTGCAGGAGAAATTCGGCCTTTCCGATCGGCCGGAGGCATCGGTCGAGGTCGCGCAATACCGCCCGTTCTACATCTCGGGCGACATCAAGACGCCGGGGCAATATCCCTACGCCCCGGAACTCACAGTGCTCAAGGCGATCAGCATCGCTGGCGGCATGCGCCGCGGCACCGAGGGTGCGCGTACCGAGCGCGACTTGATCACCGCCGAAGGTAGCCATGCCGTCCTCTCCGACGAACAGCTCCGCCTGATGGTGACCCGCGCGCGCATCGAGGCCGAACTCGCCGGCAACACTGTGGTCGAAGCGCCCAAGGACATCGCCTCCCTACCTGCGGTGCCCGGAATGGTCGCCGACGAGACCGCCATCATGGTGTCGCGCCAAAAGAAGATCACGCTCAGGCTGCAGGCTCTCGAAGACCTCAAGGGCCTGCTCGAACGCGAGATCGTCTCGCTGGGGCAGAAATCCGAAACGCAGAAGCGCCAGGTCGAACTTGCCCGTAAGGAACTCAGCGGCATCGACACGTTGGCGCAAAAAGGCCTGGTGGTGAACACGCGCCTGCTTTCAACCGAGCGCGCCATCGCCGAGATGGAAGGCAAGATCCTCGACCTCGACACGGCAATGCTTCGGGCCAAGCAGGACATCAGCAAGGCCGAACAGGAAGCCATCGACCTCAAGAACGACAACGAGTCCGAACTTGCCGTCCAACGCCAGAAAGTGGTGGCTGAACTCAATGCCGTGACGCTCAAGCTTGGGATGCAAAACGGCCTGATCTCGGAGGCGGGAGGCGTTGCGCCCTCAGCCGGAGGTGCCGAACAGGCACTTTCTTACGTGCTTGTCCGCAAGACTGGCGACAAGACCAAGGAAGTCGCAGCGACCGAGGATACTCCGGTGTTGCCCGGCGACGTCCTGAAGGTCGAGCGAGCAAGCGGCCCGCTCATCCAGTAGCGGCGGCAAAAATGCGGATCAGAAAGGCACTGCTGGTCGATCCAGGCCAAAACACGCTTTACGGTGCCTTCGCGGTCGCCGTGTCATTTTTCGTCTTCGCCTATTCGTTCCGCCTCGGCCAGGTTTCGATCCTGATGTATTACGCGGTCTGGCTGCCGCTGATCCTGGTCGACTATCGCTTCACGCTCGGGCGTCTCGCCCGTTCGCCGCAGCTCCTGGCTTTCGCGTTGATCGCGTGCCTTTCCTATTTCTGGTCCGACGCGCCAGATGTGACCAGCCGCGCTGCGCTGCAATATCTGTCGCATGTCGTTTGTGCCGTCATCGCTGCCCGCGTGATCGACGCCCGCACGCTGAGCATCGGCGCCATGGCCGGCATCGTCGTCGTGCTCACCTATTCTATTCTTGTCGGCAGCTCGGTCTACGACGCGCTCGACGGCACTTACAGTTTCGTTGGTGCCTTCGGCTCGAAAAACCAGCTTGGCTTTTACGCATCGCTGGGCGTGCTTCTCGGCTGCTACTTCGGGCTGTTCCTCACCCGCAGCCGCATCGCGCGTCTGCTTGCTCTCGGCGTCGTGCTCCTGTCGGCAGCGCTTCTGGTGATGTCCCACTCGGCAACCTCGATGCTGGCGACGCCCGCGACTGTTGCTTTGGTGATTGCGATTGCAGGTCTCGAAGCGTTCTCTCCCACGCATCGCAAGATCTTCTTTCTCGGAGGCTCCGTGCTCGCCTGTGCGGCAGTGCTCGCAGCACTCAATATCGGCGCCGTCGACATGGTGCTTGGCGCGTTCGGCAAAGACACGACTTTGACGGGACGTACCTATCTCTGGCAGCAAGGGCTGGACGCGGCATCTTACGCACCCTGGCTCGGCGTTGGCTACCAGGCCTATTGGGTGCAAGGCTTCTCCGAGGCGGAGCGGCTGTGGAACGAGTTCTACATCGCCTCGCGAACCGGTTTCCACTTCCACAACACCTATATCGAGGCGCTGGTGGAACTCGGCTATGTCGGTACAGCAGCGATCATCCTGCCTCTGCTTGCCGTGCTCCGGCTCTGCATATGGCGGCTTCTCAATGAAAGGGACTGGACCGAGCCGCTGCTGCAGACGGGCCTGCTGGCGCTGCTCGTCATCCGCTCCTTCTTCGAGGTCGACATCCTGCAGCCCTACGCGATCGGCTCGTTCCTGCTCTATTACTGCTGGGCTCGCGTCAAGGAACCGGCACCTAGGCGCATGGTTGCACAGTCGCCTGCATCGAAGCAGTTTTCTGGAGCCATTTGACGGACCTGCGCGACCGGGACCGCAGCTCTATCCTGATCTCTGAAGCAATCGACCCGGGCGTCGAAGTGACACCCGGGCCGATCTCTCATTCTAAAAGAGGCGCCTGCGCGGAAACTCCCGCGCAAGCGGTATCATGCCGACAAGCGGAATTTCGTCTCGTCGATCGCCGCTGCCATCAGCGTCTTGGTGTAGGTTTCGCGTGGCTCTCCAAAGATCTCCTCGGTCGGCCCCTCCTC
>NZ_JBFUKO010000518.1:0-3908 GCF_056400805.1 Aminobacter sp. P4_H6_2 | reverse complement strand
CAATTGGGGCGAATACATCAATCCGGAGGTCCTGAAGAAGTTCGAGGAGGAAACCCAGATCAAGGTCAAGCTCTCGACCTATTCCTCCAACGAGGAAATGTTGGCCAAGATCCAGGGCGGCGCGTCAGGTTACGACGTTATCTTTCCGTCCGTGCACATGCAGGACATCATGGCCAAGCTAGATCTTCTGGAGAAGACTGACATCAACAAGTACGAGGGATTCAAGAATATCGATCCCTTGTTCCTGCGGGCCAAGAGCGACCCGAACGGCGAGTATTGTCTGCCCTATGCCTGGGGCTCGGTTGGCATTTTCTATAACCGCAAGATCCTCGGCAAGGACGTCACCGGCTGGAAGGATCTGATCGAGACGGTGAAGGCCAAGGGACTGAAATTCACCCTGCTCGACGACATGCGCGAGGTGATGGCCGTCGGCCTGATCCTCAACGGTCACAAGATCAACTCGACTGACCCGGCCGAGCTCCAACAGGCGGCCGACACGATCATCGCCATGAAGCCCGACGTTGCGGCTTTCACCTACGACGCGCGGCCCATGGTGCAATCCGGCGAGATCGCTGCCAGCCAATACTTTGTCGGTGCCATGATCGACGTTTTCGGAAACGAAAAGGACCTCGGCTACGTGATACCAGAGGAGGGCGCGACCATGTACCAGGAGGATGTCTGTGTTTTGAAGAGCGCGCCGAACAAGGAAAACGCCATCAAGTTCCTCCAGTTCTACACACGTCCGGAAGTCGTAGCCCTCAACGTCTCGCAGCAGACCAACGGCACGGCCAATATGCCCGCGCGGCAATTGACGGTTGAAAAGATCAAGAATAGCAAGGAAATCAACCCGCCGGCCGAGACAATGAATCGTCTCCAGATATTCGAGGATCTGGGTCCGGCCCTGCGTCAGGTGGACCGGGTATGGACGCGAGTTAAGACGGCCCAGTGAATGCGGTTGATCCCCGCCCGTCTTGGGACGGGCGGGTTTTCGAAGAGAGGGGCGACGTGTCGAAACGCATTCTTAAGCTCGTTCAGTCCGATGACCTCAGGCGGTCAAAGTCCGATAAGCTGATCTCCAACTATATTCAGCGCAACCTCTTCGAGTTGCCTTTCGAGTCGGCGCGATCCATAGCGCAACGTCTCGGCGTTTCTCCCATGACCGTTGGCCGCTACCTACGAAGAATGGGATTTGATGGACTTGACCAGTTGAAGGAGGAGCTACGACGGGGAAATTCAAATCCTGCTTGGCAGGTAAAAGGCCAGGTCGAGCGCCTCGAACAGGACAGAAAAGAAGGTAAGTTGCTCGCCGGGCTGATTCAACAGCAGGCGGAGAATCTTAGCCTTGTCTACGAACTTACGACAACTGCTGAATGGCAGCAGGCAATTGATGCGCTTGTCGGAGCCACTGAGATTTTTGTGGCTGCTTATCAGAACGTTCGCGGAATAGCGGAATATTTCGCAAGCCAACTGTCTTACACGCGGCCGCGGGTAAGTTTTGTTGATGGTCTCAATGGAACCTACGCAGAGTTGCTAGACGGAGCCGTCCAGGGACGCCTCCTATTCCTTCACGACGTCCGTCGATTTGCGTCAAAGGCGCGCTCACTAGCCGTAGAGGCCCGCCAAGCAGGCGTGATGGTCGTGCTCCTCACAGACGAGTTTTGTACTTGGGGAAAGGAGGAAGCTGACATTTGTCTCGTAGTGCCGGGCTYCCATGGCCCGCTTTGGGATGGTGCAGCGACCATGACTGCTGTCATGGACCTGATGTTGAGCAATGTCATTGTAGTGCTTGGCGAGGCTGTGGGCGAGCGAGTAAACATGCTCACTCGCCTGCAGGACATATTCGGGGATTTTGAGCAGTAAAACTAGCCTGTGACATGACGTATGGGCTGACGCAGTAGTAATGGATGCCGTTTAACACGCCGGGCAGCCCCTAGGTACGACTTGGGTGGTGAAAAAATTTTAGAAGTATGGTGCGGAGACTGTCTCGCCGAGCGCACCCCGGCGAGACGAATGGCGTCATTGACTGAGACGGTTGTATTTCTTGAGAATTTCCGTCAGGCGATCGTGCGGAATGGCGAAGGAGACATTGTCATCACGCCCCTTCATGGTTTCCGCAGCAATCATGGCATTGATGATCGCTTCCTCGGTGCCATCAACGGTCGCGTGAAAGAGCGGGCCAATCTTGTCATTGGAAACCATGTCTACTTTGGTGTTGGTCTCCTGGTTGAAGGCCTGTGGGTTTGCCGTCGAGAAGGCGATGAAGATGTCGCCGCTGCCATTGCCGCCATAACCACCCGTCTTGGCGAGGCCGAGCGGAATTCGGCGCGCTATACGTTTGAGTTGATGTGGCAACAAGGGGGCGTCTGTAGCGACGACGACGATGATCGAGCCGCCCTCACCACGTTTCCAGGAGACGTCAGGCAGCAAATCGGCGATCTCCTTACCTACCGGAGCTCCAGCGATAGTAAGGTCAGCCCGGGATCCAAAATTACCTTGTACGAGTACGCCCACCGTATAGCCACCTTCTTCGGCGGCAAGCTTGCGGGAGGCAGTACCGGTGCCGCCTTTGAAATTGAACAGATTCATGCCTGTCCCGCCGCCGACATTACCTTCCTCGATCGGGCCGCTCTTAGCACCATCGAGTGCAGCATAGACATGCTCTTGCTTCACATGCATGCCATTGATATCATTTAAGATTCCGTCCCAGGTTTCGGCCACAACCGGCAGGCGCCAATAGAGATCTCGGAAGTGAGGACCGACTAGATCGTTCTCCGCCTCCCACGAGATAACCGCGTCACGTACAACACCAACACTGTGCGTATTGGTGATCATGACGGGTCCTTCCAGGAAACCACTCTCGTCGATCCAGGTCGTGCCGGTCATCTCGCCATTGCCGTTCAGCGTATACCAGCCCGCAAAACTCGGCCCGAATTTTTTACCTCGCGGAAGTATAGCCGTCACACCGGTTCGCACTGGGCCTTTGCCAACTTCGATCTTGCCACTACCCTCAATGATGGTCGAATAGCCAACCGTGACACCGGCGACGTCGGTAATAGCGTTGTTCGGTCCGGGTGTGCCCACGAACGGGATTCCGAGGTCGCGGGCACGTTCTTTGGCTGTTGCGGTGGCACTGTCAACCGAAACGACTGTAGTGCAGCCCAACAGGACTGCCGCAATGATGCTGCTCAGTCTATTCACTTTCAGCTTCCTCCTTGGTGAATATTCGTTCGCGGACGTTCCGAAAAGTCTTAAATTGCATCAGTGTCAGATTTTGGAGACGTGTTACGTAATAATACCAGAAAATACAATAAAGGCGTGACCCGTATCGGATTGATAACAAATCGCCATACTCAACTGCTGATCTTATCAATTATTTCTGCCATGGCGCCTCCATTTTCCCTATCCGTTCCTTCCGGTTGTCTCTTCAGTGGATGAATTGGAAATAATGGTATTCAGATATCGATTTTATACAAGCGTTATTTTTTTAACATTTTAGGGGCAGGCTTCTCTGCACTAGCCGAAATGAGTTTATATAGGATCATACATGACGATTAGCGATATAGGGTCCTACATAGCGATTGGCTGATATATCAACGTATATTGACGTCTGCAATATACGAGCGTATATCCGGCTCACTCATACAGAAGCGTATACGCCATGAAGATCAGAACAGCTCGCGACATTGGTATCCTGATTAAGGAAGCCCGCACCCGGCGCGGCCTGTCGCAGGCTGCCTTGGCCAAGATGATCAACACCACGCAGACGTGGGTATCGTGGATCGAGAACGGCAAACCCAGCGCCCAGATCGGCAACGTGCTGCTAGCGCTGACCGTGCTTGGTGTGGAGCTGGACTTTCAGATCCCGTCGGCGCCGACGTCGGCTGCCGTTCATCAACACAGTGCCGATG
>NZ_JBFUKO010000517.1:0-3910 GCF_056400805.1 Aminobacter sp. P4_H6_2 | reverse complement strand
CAACCGGACTCGCCCACGATGCAGACCGTTTCGCCCGGCGCAACCGACAAGGCCATGTCGGACACGACCGCGAACGAACCCTGTCCGGTTCGAATGCGAATCTCCAGATCGCTGACTGTCAGGATAGGCTGATCCGACCTGCCGGGCACTGGCTGAGAACTGGCGGCTGACGTGTGGCTCATCTTGCTTCGTTCCTTGTTGGTGAGCGGGAAGCGCGCGAGGTGCGCTCCCCGCTTGCCGGACTTTCACCCGTCAGTCGGTGGCGCTTTCCAGATTGCCGACCATGAAGCCGTAGTCGCCGGACTCGACCAGATTGCGCGACAGATGCGAGAGGATCATGATCCCGTTGTCGTAAGGGGTCGGGATCTCTTCCAGCGTCTGGAACGAATAGGGGCTGACGACGCGGCCGAGCAGATCGCCCTTCTTGATCGTTTCGCCAAGTGCCGGGCACAAAGGCTCGAGCCAGCCACCCTGGGTCGGTCGGATGCCAGCGATTTYATTGACGACGATCTGCTTGGGCTGCGGCTTGACATCGCCTGGAATGACGCCGCGGTGACGCAGCATGTTTAGCACGCCGTCGACGGTGCGCTGGACATAAGGCGTCTGGTCGACGATGCCGCCGCCCAGCTCCACAACCACCGATGAAATACCGCGCTTGTCCACGGTCACCGCCTTGGTGGTGCCGTCAAAGGAAGTCCCTTCCTTCGAAGCCGTCGGGCGATAGAGAACCTTCGACCCGAAGGCGCGCGACAGCGGCTCGTCATTCAGGATGTAGACATAGTCGACGGTCGGGCGGTCGGTGCCGGAATGCAGATCGATATGAAGGTCGATTTTTTCCAGGAAGTGATCGCTGATCGCCTTGGCCAGCTGCTGGGAGTAGGTGCCGCTGGCGTTGCCCGGGAATTCGCGATTGAGGTTGAGTTCATCAAGCGGCGTGAAKCGGCGATTGAGCGCCATGGCACGCGGGTTGGCCACCGGAAGCATCAGGATGCGGCCCTTGAGCGGCGTGTCCATCAGCACCCGGAACAGCTCGAGCATGGCCTGCGAACCAGCATTCTCGTTGCCGTGGATAGAGGCGGACAGACCAATGGTGGGGCCATCCTGTTCACCGACCAGCTCGTTCATGAACAGCACGGCGTTGCTGCCGTCCGCATGGGTGGTGAACTTGGGCGTCAGCACATTGATTTGTTTGACCATTGTTATTTTCCTTGCATGTAGGCTTTGAGTAAGTGGGTCAGGATTTGCCGCCGCCACGGGAGAGCTGGCGGGGGTCGAGGACGTCCCTGAGGCCGTCGCCGAGAAGGTTGAACCCCAGCACGGTGATCAYGATGGTCKCGCCCGAAATGATGGAAAGCCACGGTTCGTCACGAATGAATTTCGTGCCGTAGGCGAGTGTCCATCCCCAGGTCGGCGTGGGGGGCGGCAGGCCGAAGCCGAGGAAGCTCAGAGCGGATTCCGCGATGATGGCGGTGCCCAGGCCGAGCGACGCCAGCACGATGATCGGGCCAAGCGTGTTCGGCAGGATTTCCTTGAACAGGATGCGGGAGGGCCGCGCACCGAGCGCGCGGGCTGCCTGCACGTAGTTCTGTTCGCGCAGCACCAATGTCGTGGCGCGAACGACCCGCGCATATTCGGTCCAGGCAACCACGATCAGCGCGAGCGCAACATTCATGACGCCCGGCCCGAGGATGGCAACGATGGCCAAGGCCAAAACGATGGCCGGCACGCCCAGGAAGATGTCGGTGATCCGCATCAGTACGAGATCGACCCAGCCGCCGAAATAGCCGGCGACCAGCCCAACGATCGTGCCGATGATGACCGAGCATACGACGGCGATGATGGCGATGGTGAGCGAGACGCGCGCCCCCCAGATCAGACGGGACCACAGGTCGCGCCCGAAATTGTCGGTGCCGAGCCAATGCTGGAACGACGGCCCCGCGAAGCGGTTGCGCATGTCCATCTGTTCCACGCCATGCGTTGCAATGGCCGGCGCAAAGATCGCCAGTAGGACGATCGTCAGTGTGATTGCCGCGCCAACGACCAGGGATGTGTTGCGTAGGGCTTTGGGTAGCTGCATCGGATTATCCCAGTCGAATGCGCGGATCGACCGCCGCGTAAAGGAGGTCGACGATCAGGTTGACCAGCGCGAAGATGATCGCGAAGGTCAGCACGATGCCCTGGATGAGCGGCAGGTCGCGCTGCGAGATCGCCGCGATCGTCAGCTGTCCCAGTCCTGGCCAGGCGAAAATCGTTTCGGTCAGCACCGCACCGCCTAAAAGCGCGCCGAAGCGCAGGCCGATGACGCTGAGCACCGGCAGCAGCGCATTGCGCAGCGCATGGCGGACAATGACGCGCGGCCGGCGAAGGCCCTTGGCATAGGCGGTGCGGATGAAGTCCTCGCGCAGGATTTCGAGCATCGATGCCCTGACAAGCCTGGAGATGATAGCGGCGGAATTGACCGCCAGCGCGAATGCCGGCAGCGCAATATGCGAGAGCGATTTAAGCAGCACCTCCGGTCGTCCCGACAGGGCCGCGCCCAGCGCATCGAGCAGCGGCTCGCCACGGCCGATGGCGGGCAGCCAGCCGAGATTGACGGCAAACAGCAGCATCAGCAGCAGACCGAGCCAGTAGACCGGCATCGAAACGCCGAGCTGGGCGAGCAGCATTGTTGCGGTGTCGACGATTGATCCTTGCCAGATGGCGGAGATGACACCGAGCACCAGGCCCAGGATGGTCGCCAGCACCAGCGAGACCACGGCCAGTTCGATCGTTGCGGCGAGGCGTCCGGCGATGATTGTGGAGACCGGCTGGTTTTGGAAAATCGATTGTCCCATGTCGCCATGCAAGAGGGCTGCGAAATAGTCCCACAGCCTGATGTACCAAGGATCATCCAGCCCCAGATTGGCGCGAAGCGTGGCGATGGCTTCCGGCGTCGCTTCCTGTCCGAGCAGCACGGAGGCTGGATCGCCAGGAATGATCAGCAGCAGCGCAAAGGTGACCACCACCATGCCGATGGCCAGCGGGATCAGCAGTAGCAGCCGGCGTATGATGTAAGCGATCATGTGGTCGGTCCCTTTGTCCGAAGCCATTTGAAGGCGGTTTGTCCGCCCATCAGGCGACGACCATTGCTGTGTGTTCGCGTGAGGCGCGAGGCAGCCATTTCCCGGCCCGTGCAGCGCCTGCGCGCCGCACGGATTTCGCAGAATTTGCCAGTCACCAAAGAAGCGGTCGGCCAACGCACTTGCGCGATGTTGGCCGACGCTATCGGCTTAGTCGTTGAGGCCGATCAGGCCGCGCAGATAGCCACGCGGTGTCGCCTGGACCTCGGTCGGCAGGTTCTTCTGGTAGAACATCTGGTAGCCCTGGTCGGAGACGACGAAGTAGGGCAGGTCCTTGGCCAGGATGGTCGCGGCCTTCTGGTAGACTTCGGTGCGCTTGGCCTGATCAAGCGTCGAGCGCCCCTCGTTGAGCAGGGTGTCGACTTCCGCGTTGGAGTAGCCGCCCCAATTGGTTGGGCCGCCAGTGGTGAACTGGGCGTACATCAGGCGATCCGGATCGACGATGTTCAGCCAGCCGAGCAGGGCGATCTGATGCTTGCCCTGCTGCACATAGTTGGTGGAAAAGCTCGGCCAGTCGGAGATCTGCGCCTTTGCTTCCACGCCTGCCTGCTGGAACACGGCCTGCATGAATTCGAGCGCCTGTACCCGGTTGGGGTCCTCGCTGTGGGTGGCAAGGGTGATCGTCAGCGGCTTGCCGTCCTTGTCAAGGATGCCGTCGCCATTGGTGTCCTTCCAGCCGAGCTCGTTGAGAAGCTTCACAGCACCTTCGACGTCGAAGGTCGGCTGCTTGATATCGGCCGAATAGGCCCAGGACGAGGGCAGGATCAGCGATGAAGCGACCTGGTCTACGC
>NZ_JBFUKO010000516.1:0-3950 GCF_056400805.1 Aminobacter sp. P4_H6_2 | reverse complement strand
CCGCATCGGGATAGGCATTGGCAGCGGCAACAAGCGCTTCGACAGCACCGGCTTCGATCCTGAGGTCAGGATTGACAAAGAGCAGGAACGTCGCAGTGCCGGCAGAAGCCCCAACATTACAAGCGCCGCCGTAACCAACATTGTTGCCGATTTCGACCACCGTCGCCCCACTGGCGGACGCGAGAACAGTTGAATTGTCAGAACTGGCGTTGTCGGCGACAATAACATTCACGCTATCTGGAACGCTTTTTGTAAAAGCCTCCATGACACGCCCACTGTTGTGGGTGACGACAACCAGATCGACATCTATCTTCATACGATGTTCAGCTTCGCTCCACATGCACCGAGGTCGACGACCGACATCGACCGATAGACCAACGCCTCAAGCGAGGTCACTCCCAAATTGTCCGGGAAACCAACATTGTCAATCTTTGGTGCCTGCCGCCAGTTCCACGACCAATGCCTGGACCCTGTCTTTCCAATCACCGGCGCGATAGCCGAAGTCGCTAAAGAACGCGTCCGAGTTGAGTTCCGAGTTCGCCGGACGCGCCGCCTTGGCTGGCCACTGGTCGCTGCCGACCGGCTCGACCGCAGCCGTTGGTCCGCCAAGCGAAGCGCTGACCGCAAAGACATGGCTCGCCAGGTCGTACCAATTTGCCCGGCCTTGGCCGGCGAGATGATAGAGGCCGCCGGGAAAGCCGCCTTCGCGGCGCCGGATCATTGCCGCCGCCAAAAGGCCATCGGCAAGGTCATGGGCTTCGGTCGGGTTGCCGAACTGGTCAGCTACGACCTGCAGGCGATCGCGCGTCGTCGCCAATGACAACATCGTCTTGACGAAATTGCGGCCGTAGCGGCTGACCACCCAGGCGGTGCGGACGATCAGGTGATCGGGATTGCCGGCGCGCACCGCGTCTTCGCCGGCCAGTTTGCTGCGGCCATAGACCGTCTGCGGATTGGGCGTGTCGGTCTCGACGTAAGGCCGCACAGAGCGACCGTCGAAGACGTAGTCGGTGGAGATATGGACGATCGGAATGCCGGCAAGCCTGGTCAGGCGTGCCAGTTCAGCCGGTGCCTCGGCGTTGAGGCGAAAGGCGCGTTCGGGCTCATCTTCCTGCTGGTCGACGCCGGTATGTGCTGCCGCATTGATCACCATGTCGGGTGCGACCGATTTCAGCACCGGGGCGAAGGTCGCCGGGTTCTCAAGGTCGAGATCGGGTCGGCCGACCAGCACGATCTCGGCCCTGGCCTTTGCCTGCACCGCAAGCGAACGGGCCAGCTGGCCCGACGTGCCTGTCACCAGGATCTTCACTTGGCGCCAACCAGTCCCTGGCGGCTGCCGTCGAAACGCTGCTCGCGGATCGGCCGCCACCACCAGCCATTGGCGAGATACCAGTCGATGGTCCTGGCAAGACCAGTCTCGAAGGTCTCCTCCGGCGTCCAGCCGAGCTCGTGCTCGCTCTTGGTCGGGTCGATGGCGTAGCGCCGGTCGTGGCCGGGGCGGTCGGTGACATAGGCGATGAGGTTAAGATGGGATTGACCGCCGGCCCTTGGCCGGCGGGCATCGAGCAAGGCGCAGATGGTCTGAACGACTTCGAGATTGGTGCGCTCGGCGCGGCCACCGATATTGTAGCTCTCGCCGACCCGGCCTTTGGTCATCACCGCTTCCAGCGCCCTGGCGTGGTCCTCGACAAACAGCCAGTCGCGCACATTGGCGCCCTTGCCGTAGACCGGCAGCGGCTGCTCATCGAGCGCATTGGCAATGACCAGCGGGATCAGCTTTTCAGGGAAATGATAGGGACCGTAATTGTTGGAGCAGTTGGACAGCACCACCGGCAGCCCGTAGGTCTCGTGCCAGGCGCGGACGAAATGATCGGATGCCGCCTTCGACGCCGAATAGGGCGATGACGGCTTGTAGGGCGACTCCTCGGTGAAGACGCCGGAATCGAAAGGCAGGTCGCCAAAAACCTCGTCGGTCGAAACATGATGGAAGCGGAAGCGCTTGCGTGCCTCGTCGCCAAGGCTGCGCCAATGGTCGAGCACGGCCGACAGCAGGCTTGCGGTGCCGACGACATTGGTGGTGACAAACGCCATCGGCCCGTCGATCGAGCGGTCGACATGGCTTTCGGCCGCCAGATGCATCACCAGCTCGACCTTCTCGTCCGAAAGGATCTGGCGCACGGCGTCGGTGTCGCAAATGTCGGCGTGGTGAAAGGCATAGTTGGGATTGCCTTCGAGATCACGCAGCGACGTCAGGTTGCCGGCATAGGTCAGCTTGTCGAGATTGACGACACGGTAATTGCCGGTGCCGACCAGATGGCGGCAGACGGCCGAGCCGATGAAACCGGCGCCGCCGGTGACCAAAACAGTTTGGAGAGCGTGCTTCACGAGTAGACAAATCCGGTTTCGACTTCAGCCAGCAAGGGTGCTGCAGCATCCTTCGCCGACAGGATCATTTCAGCTGTTGGCACCGGCCAGTCAATGGCGATGTCGGGATCATCGAAGCGGATCGAGCGGTCATGCGGCTGCGAATAGGGCGCTGACACCTTGTAGACGACCTCGGTGTCGGGTTCCAGCGTGACAAAGCCATGCGCAAAACCCTTGGGCACCAGGATCTGGTTCCACTGCTTGTCCGACAGCGTCAGCCCGACCCATTTGCCATAGCTGGGCGAGCCCTTGCGGATATCGACGGCGACATCGAAGATCGCGCCGCGCAGCACCCGCACCAGCTTGTCCTGGGCGAAGGGCGGCGTCTGGAAATGCAGGCCGCGCATCACCCCGCGTGCCCGCGACAGCGACTGGTTGTCCTGCACGAAGTCGACATGGATGCCAGCCGATGCCAGTTTCCCGGCGTTCCATGTCTCGGAAAAGAAGCCGCGTTCGTCCTCGAATTTGGCTGGCCGGATCTCCAAGACGCCGTCCAGGCCAAGCTTGCGCACTTTAACCATGGCTGATTTCCCTGACCCGCCGTTCGAGATAGCGCGCATACTCGGTCTTGCCGAGCGAGGCGGCGCGGCGCAGCACCTCTTCGTCGGTGAGCCAGCCCAGTTCAAAGCCGATCTCTTCGGGACACATGATCTTGATGCCCTGGCGATGTTCGATCGTGCGCACGAAAGACGAGGCGTCATGCAGGCTGTCATGGGTTCCGGTGTCGAGCCAGGCATAACCGCGGCCCAATCGAACCACGTGCAGCTTGCCCTGATCGAGATAGGTGCGGTTGACGTCGGTGATCTCAAGCTCGCCACGAACGGACGGCTTGATCGACGCGGCGATGTCGACGACCGAATTGTCGTAGAAATAAAGCCCGGTGACCGCCCAGTTCGACTTCGGTTCAGTCGGCTTTTCCTCGATCGTCAGCGCCTGCTGGGTCGCCTTGTCGAAACTCACGACACCGTAGCGCTGCGGGTCCTCGACCTGATAGGCAAACACCGACGCACCGCTTTCGCGGCCGACAGCGGTGCGGCAGCGCTCCGAAAGCCCATCGCCGTAGAAGATGTTGTCGCCCAAGATCAGCGCCACCGGGCTTGTGCCGATAAACTCGCGCCCGATGATGAAGGCCTCGGCCAGCCCGTTCGGCGAGGGCTGCTCGGCATAAGAAAACGACACGCCAAAGGCCGATCCGTCGCCCAGAAGCTGCTGGAACTGCGGCAGATCGCGCGGCGTCGAGATGATCAGGATGTCGCGGATACCCGCCAGCATCAGAACGCCAAGCGGATAATAGATCATCGGCTTGTCATAGATCGGCAATATCTGCTTTGAGACCGCAAGCGTCGCTGGGTAGAGTCGCGTGCCGCTACCACCGGCTAGTATGATGCCCTTCACAGTGGATTCCCGATATCGTTGCCTTGACCCCCGTCCGGCTGACTTTCGCAATAGACCGTATAGCCACCGCAAACAAGACACCACGTACGCCAGCCACAATCACGTGCAGATTGCGGTTCATGAAGTAATAC
>NZ_JBFUKO010000515.1:0-3951 GCF_056400805.1 Aminobacter sp. P4_H6_2 | reverse complement strand
CCATTACCTCGCAGCGGAACATGACGAAGAGTTAAGGTTCGCGGTTGATTGCAGGGTGGAATCCGCCGCAGAATTGCCCTTATCGCGTCGCCTCTTCGCGCCTCGCCGACGCGTTCCGCGCAGCGAATTGAATGGCGACAGCATGGACCAGCCTACGACCGAATATCTCGACATGCAGCCAGAACGCGGCAAGCTGTTTTCCTGGCAACGTCGGTCGGCCGTCGCCCTGCCGCTTGCTGGCGTCGCCGTCGCGATCTTCGCATTTTGGGTGCTGAGCCAGCACATCAATGCGATATCGCTCGCGGAAATTCAGGATGATCTGCGCAGCTTCCCGCTTGAACCGCTGTTGCTGGCGGTCTTGTTCACCATCATCAGCTTCGCTGCCGTCGCGTTCTATGACGTCGTGGCCGTCGAAACGATCGCCCCTGGCCGCATCCCGCGTCGCGTGTCCGTGCTTGCGGGTGCCGCCGGTTACGCGATCTCCAACGCGCTTGGTTTTTCGCTGCTGACGGGCGGTGCGCTGCGCTATCGCGTCTATGCCGCCCAAGGCATCGAACTTGCCGATATCGGCCGCATAGTCGGCACCTCGTGGTTTGCGATCTGGTTTGCCTTCGCCATCATGGCTGCGATCGCGATGGTCGCCGAACCGGGGCAGATCCCATGGCTCGCGACCCTCGGGCCCGAACTGGATCTCGCCATCGGCCTCGTCGTCCTGCTTGGCATCGCCGCGCTCGTCGTTTGGCTGTCGCGTGGCGAGCGGACCCTGGGGTTCGGCCGGATTTCTCTCAGGCTGCCGTCCTCGCGCGGCGCACTGGTACAGATCGCAGCCGGGCTTATCGATCTGGCTGCTGCTGCTGCCTGCCTCTATGTGCTGCTTCCGGCGGGCAGTGTGGGAAGTTTCTCGGCCTWCATCCTTGTCTATGTCGTTGCCGTAATCCTCGGCATCGTCAGCCACGCGCCGGGCGGTATCGGCGCCTTTGAAGCGACAATCATCGCCGGCCTTGGTCTGGGCAACAATTCCGAAGCGCTTGCTGGACTGGTCGTCTACCGCATCGTCTACACGCTGCTGCCCTTTGGCGTTGCGGTGCTCGGCCTGCTCATCTCCGAAATCCACCGCCACCGTCACCGCCTGGCCGGTCCTGTCGGTGCCGCCTCGCTGCTGCTCGAGCCGCTGATTCCGCCGCTTTCGGCCGGCATCGCCTTTATCGGCGCCATGGTGATCCTGATCTCGGCACTGACGCCAAGCCTTGCCGAGCGCATCGACACACTCTCCGAATTCATCCCGCTGCCCTTCGTCGAAATGTCCCATCTCGGCGCAAGCTTCGTTGCGGTGGCGTTGCTGATCGTTGCCCGTGGCCTTGTCAAAAGGCTGCGGCGCGCCTGGCTTGCGGCGATGATGCTCTTCATCAGCGGTGCCGTCTTTTCCCTGGCGAAGGGTCTCGACTGGGAAGAAGCACTGGTGCTGGCGCTCATGACATTGACACTGTTTGTCTTCCGCGACTCTTTCTACCGGCGCCCCCTCCGCAGTGACCTGCATCTCTCTTGGGGCTGGCTGGCTAGCGTCGGCACGACGATCTGCGCCTGCATATGGCTCGGCTTTTTCGCCTTCCGCCACGTCGAATACAGCAGCCAGCTCTGGTGGGAGTTCGCCTTCAACGGCGATGCCCCTCGCATGCTGCGTGCCAGCGTGGTCTTGGTCACGCTGCTTCTTGTTGTGCTTGCCGACACGCTCATCAACCGCCGTGTGCTGACGCTGGCGCCACTGGGAAGAGTGCCCGAAAGCGTGCCGGCGCTGGTCGCGGAAGCCTGTTCGACGGCGGCAGCATTGGCCCTTCTCGGCGACAAGCGCTTTCTCGTCGCAGCCAACGGCGAGGGCTTCGTCATGTACCAGCGCTCGGGCGGCAGCCTGATCTCGATGGGAGAGCCCATTGGCACCGAAGAGGCGATGACCGCGCTGGCATGGGACTTCCACGAATTGGCCGACCGCTCAGGTCTGCGCACTGTGTTCTACGAAGTCGGCCCGCAGCGCCTGCCGATGTTCCTCGACATGGGCCTGGTGGCCTTGAAGCTTGGCGAGGTAGCGCGCGTTGATCTCGCCGAATTCACGCTTGAAGGCGCCAAGCGTCAGCCGCTGCGCTATGCCGACCGCCGCGCGGAGAAGGATGGCCTGACCTTCGAGATCGTTGCGAAGGCGGACGTGCCTGGCATCATCGATCAGTTGCGGGCGGTCTCCGACGAATGGCTGCGGCTGAAGTCCGGCAGCGAGAAACGCTTCTCGCTCGGCTTTTTCGATGCCGAATATCTGAGCCATTTCGACGTCGCGGTGCTGAAGCGCGGCGATCGCATTGTCGCCTTCGCCAATTTGTGGCGGAGCGGCGAGCGCAACGAGGTCGCTGTCGATCTGATGCGCTACCGGCAGGACGACTGCAAGGTCATGATGGACGCGCTGTTCACCAAGGTCATGATGGTGGCGAAGGCCGAGGGCTATCGCTGGTTCAATCTCGGGGTCGCGCCCTTGTCCGGGMTGACCGACCATCGTGTTGCCTCGCGCTGGAACCGTTTCGGTTCGCTGATGTACCAGAAGGGCCAGAACCTCTATCGCTTCGACGGCCTGCGTGCCTTCAAGGACAAGTTCGATCCGGTGTGGACCGCCAACTACCTCATCTGCCCGCCAGCACTTGATACCCCAAAGGCACTTCTCGACGTCACCACTTTGATCAGTGGCCGTCCCCTCATTGGCAAGCGCAAATAGGCGGCAAAATGTTCATTTCATGCGGGGCTGTATTATGAAAAAGCGTATGATCCTGATTGGCATCGCGGGCATTGCCGCTCTCGGCTGTGCGGCCGCAGCCGCGTGGTTCTGGCCGCAAATCCGGCGTGAGGCCGGCTATCTGCCGCCGACAATCAGCGTAAGCTACGGCCGGCTGAACAATGTGCCCATGCAGCCGCCGGTGGGAAAGCTGCAAGGACTGGCAATCCTCRTATCCGGGTCCGGCG
This sequence comes from Aminobacter sp. P4_H6_2, assembly GCF_056400805.1. Classification (NCBI taxonomy): domain Bacteria; kingdom Pseudomonadati; phylum Pseudomonadota; class Alphaproteobacteria; order Hyphomicrobiales; family Phyllobacteriaceae; genus Aminobacter; species Aminobacter sp. P4_H6_2. The sequence goes on along the minus strand of NZ_JBFUKO010000515.1, from coordinate 954 downwards.
ACCGCGATGGGCGTGCCGCCAAGCTCGCCCGTGAGTTGGAACGTCGCGACATCGCCGTCCTGCCGGTCGATATCGATGCCTGGCGGCCGCTTCTTAATACCGACCCTGGCGAGTGCATCTATCTTGGGTCCGATCTTGAAGGCCTGTCCAAGGAAGCCCAGCGACTGCTCGACAGCCACCATTATCTCCATCCCGTCGTTCTCGGCGTCGGCGAAGGTGCAACACTTGCTTACGCCGCACTGGCCGACGCGCCGGCCGCGACCTTGGCGGGCACCGTGTCGATCGACCCCGCAGTGGCGCTGAATACGGCAGTACCAGTATGCAAGGGCGCGGAGCCGACGGCCGTGGCCGGCGGGGGTTTCAGCTATGGGCTCGACGCGCCGTTGCCCTCTCCCGGGGTGATGGTCATGGCGGATGCGCCGACGATGGCAGCAGCTGCCGCGAGCGCTCAGACCGGCAGCTTCCGGCTTGAGACAAAAACCGCAGCGACCGCGGATGAGCGGTTGTCGCTTGCCGTGGATGCGGTTGCCGAAATCGCCGCCGCTGACGCCGGCGACAAGTCACTGCCGGTGGTCGACATCCCGACGGTGGGGACCCCGACACGCCTCGCGCTCTTTTATTCTGGTGACGGCGGCTGGAGAGATATCGACAAAAGTGTCGGCGAACAGCTTGCAGCGCAAGGCATTCAGGTCGTCGGAGTGGATTCGCTGCGCTATTTCTGGTCGGTGCGTCAGCCCGACAAGGTTGCAAAGGACATGGCTTCGATCATTCGTGATGCTGATCCCTCCGGCAAGCTGCCGGTGGCGCTGCTCGGCTATTCCTTTGGCGCCGATGTCACGCCCTTTGCCTGGCCGCACCTGCCTGACGACATTCGCAGCCGTATCGATTTCATCGGTCTTCTCGGCACGGAAAAGACGACGCCTTTCCAGGTGACGATGGAGAACTGGCTCGGTC
>NZ_JBFUKO010000514.1:0-3957 GCF_056400805.1 Aminobacter sp. P4_H6_2 | reverse complement strand
TGCGGGAGGGATGCGCCATTGGCAGCAATGGGGTCGCAAGCGGTCGGGCGGCAAGAAGCTGGCGAACGGCGGCTCTACCCACATTAGCGACCAAAAGCTGCCCAGCTGGAATCGAGCATGTACCGCCATAGAAGCATTTGCGGCTGCCTTGCGCTGGCAACTGATGGACTTCCGGTTCACTACAAGACATGGTAGCCAAATTGTAGGCGAAATACACATACGGATTTCCACCTAATGTCTCTGTGGCGACCTCGATTGGAGCGCGATGCTCGCTTGAAGTATCTGGCAATCGTCGAGGCGCTGGAGGCAGATATCCACACTGGACGGGTCCATCCGGGAGATCGCCTGCCGGCCCAACGCTCGATAGCCGAAGTGCTTGGTGTGGACCTGACGACTGTTACACGTGCATTGAACGAAGCCCGCCGCAGGGGGTTGGTCGATGCGCACGCCGGACGCGGGACATTCATTCGAGAGGGCGTAGCGAGCCAGCAGTCCGCAGGCAGCTTTAGCGGCACGCCACTGCTCGACCTCAGCATGAATATCCCGCCGCAACCGGTCGCCGCCGACCTTCGGCGACGTATACCGGCCGGGATTGCCGATCTACTCTCTAGCCCGCGAGGCATGCTTCACCTTCACTACCAAGAAAGCACTGGCAGTGATCCAGATAGAACTGCGGCTGCTGACTGGCTGGAGCAGCGGGTCGGTGCCGTAGCGCCCGGCAGAATCCTTGTCGCGGGCGGCGCACAAAGCGCACTCTTTGCGATCTGCGAGTACCTGGCCAAACCAGGCGATGCGATCGCTGCCGGCGCGCTGACCTATCCCGGCCTGAAGGCCGTCGCCCAGCAACGCGGGCTGGTGCTCGAGCCCATCTTGATGGACGCGGAAGGCATCGTGCCGGATGCATTTGATCAACGTTGCCGTAGAGCTCCGCCCAAGGCGATTTACATCGTACCGGCAATGGACAATCCGACGACGGCGACGCTTAACGAAGGCCGCCGGCGAAAGATCGTCGAGATCGCGCGCAACCATGGCGTGGCGATCATCGAAGACGATCCCTATTCACCGCTAAGCGCCACAGGCGTCACAGCCCTTGCCGCCATGGCAAGCGACCTAACCTGGCATATCGCAACACTTTCCAAGTGCGTGACGCCGGCACTGCGGGTGGCCTATATCGTTGCGCCGGGCAACACGCAGGCCAGGCGGCTTGCCGGAATCTTGCGGGCAACAAATCTTATGGCGCCGCCCCTCAATGCCGCATTGGCATCGAGGTGGATCGCAGACGGCACATTGGCTTCGATCACCACGGCAATCCGGGAGGAAAATGCCGAGCGCCAGAAACTAGCGGCGTCGATATTGCGCGGATCGAGTTTTTCGGCCGACCCTTTCGGACATCATCTTTGGCTCAGGCTGCCGCAACATTGGCGAGCGWCCGATTTTGCCGAGCATGCCGATCGGTCTGGCGTTGCGATCGTTCCAAGTTCCGCGTTCTCTATTACCGTACAGCCACCGGAAGCCGTGCGCATTTCACTTGGTGTGGCGCCCGACAGAGCGGCTCTTGAAGACGCCTTGACCTTGCTTGCTTCACTTATCGATCAGCCTTCACTTGCAACAAGAGCCGTCGTCTAGCTTTTCCGCACATTCGGTCGCGCAGTACGCTATCGCATAGATAGGGCTGCTCGACTGCCTGTTATTTGCATTCACTTTTTGCTTGCAAAACTCAACACCACCTCCTAAGTTGCATGCATGAACAGCAAGCAGACAAAGACCCTTGAAGCCATATTCAAGAACCCGGTTTCGGGCACTATCGAATGGGCTGACGTCGAGGGCCTTCTAATTGCTGTCGGATGCGAAGTCGTTGAAGGCAACGGCTCTCGCGTCCGTTTCAACTACAAGGGCCACATCGCCAGCTTCCATCGTCCTCATCCCGCCAAAGAGGCCAAGCGGTATCAGGTCAAAGACGCTCGCGAGTTCCTTGTACAGATAGGAGTGAGGCCATGAAGGCTATGGTTTACAATGGTTACGCTGCTCGGATCGAGTTTGATGCCGACGATGAAATCTTCACCGGCCGCATTGCCGGTATTAGGGATGTGATCGGCTTTCATGCCGACACGGTCGCTGATCTAAAGGCTGCTTTTCACGAGGCGGTGGACGATTATATCGACGCGTGCGCCAAAGCCGGCAAAGCCCCTCAGAAGCCCTATTCAGGCAACCTGATGCTTCGTGTTGACCCAGAGGTGCATTCAAAGGCGGCAATCGCTGCCGAACTCGCAGGAAAGAGCCTTAATCAATGGGGTGAAGAGGTTCTTGCCAAGGCTGTTTCCGAAGAAGAGACTTCGCAGAGGCTAGACTGAGCGCCTGATCCGCTAGGCCGCCTTGCAGGCTAGGCCGCCTAGCGCGAACGACAGCTAGTGCGGCGAGATAGGCGGTATCGATCTGCCGAAGGACGCCCACTGTTAATTTGCACTGAGAGTTGACCCGGAATTGCCGAGAATTGACCCGTCTCATAGGTATGTTTCGGGTCGGTAACTGCGGTCAAGTTCCTGCTTTTCTCCTTGTGGGCTATGCTTGGGTTCGTGCGCCAAACATGTTCTTAAAGCGGGAGCTGCCGTTTCCGGTCTCGAGGCACCGTTGCAAAGTTTGTTTCTGGTCAGATTGGCCCTTTGCTGAGCTCACGTCAGGCTGTTACGATGGTCCTTCGATCATTGGCGTGGGGTCACCCGTCCATACCATGCGATAGATTGCTCCCTGTCTGACCGATTGTACCGCCGCGGGCCTCAAGGCAACGATGCAGGTGCCGCCTGTGTGTCGGGCAGAAGGATAGATAATGCCATTGAGCCCCTCGGCGCGAGCGCTGTCAGCTAACGCATTGCCTATCGGATAGGCTCTGGCTTTTTCTGGATCGAGCGATGGATGGTCTAGTCGTTGCCTAAGATCGAGAAACGCGCCTGCAAGACTGCAGAACATCTCCGCATATTCGACTATGGCGTGATAATCGCCTGCGTCCGCTAGTGCATTGGACAGATGGTATCCGACCTCATAGAGGCAGGTCTTGACGTCAAGCGCGGCGTACCAGGCGCCCCGATCCGCTCCATTGAATCGGTTTGGCTGCTGCGGTTTGGCATAGGCGAACGACGCGTTGATAAAATGCGCATGGGGGACGTCGTAGACGAGTTCGTTGGCCGCCAGACCCGAGATCCCCTTTTCCTGCGCAAGCAGCCGTGAGCTGGTCGCGCCTTCAATCTCGGCGAGGAGTTCGAGTTCATCCTCGTCGTCCACCAATGGGGCCAATACCGCAGCACGAAGTCGGGCGGTTGTCACCAGCCGGACGGTTGTAGGAAACGCGTCTGTTACGACCGGTACACCATCTATCGACAATCACAGTCCCCCACGGACCGCGTCGACATATCTGCGCACCTCAAGCATCTGAGGAATGCCGCTCTTTATCATCGATGCGATCGGGCTCACCCGCCTGAAGAGGGGTCCTTTGTTCTCAAGTCTTGGCCAGCGATCGGCCATGTCGTCAGCAAACACTAGGTGCAGCCCCTTATAGATGCCGACCATTGCTGAAATCCGGGTCAACTGATCTTGGCTGAGGTGCTTTTCCTTCCCCTCCTGCTTCAGACGCTCCCAGGTGCTCGTCGAGATGTCGAGGAGTGCTGCAGCCTGCTGGCCCGTCAGACCCCATTGTTCGACGAGACGCTTGTAGGCCTTGAGCGCTACTTTTGACAGTCGCGCCCGATCGGCTTCGTCCGAAAAGTCCTGTCGCTCCGGAAGAATCGGAAAAGTGTGTACGGGGGCAAGCATCGATTGCTCCATCATATGGCGGTAAATCTATACATCATATGATGGTATCCTGTCCAGAATTCAAACCAGGATCGGAATGAGGTGTGCAACGAGAGCCCGATCTGTTCCGTGCCGGGTACATTGGCGAAGCGGAACAGCCTATCGGTCGTGGTG
>NZ_JBFUKO010000513.1:0-3959 GCF_056400805.1 Aminobacter sp. P4_H6_2 | reverse complement strand
AAGCAATTCATCCGCAGCATCGGATAGCGCGGACGAAATCAGGGGAACATCCGAAAACAACGATAAACGGGAGTAACAGCATGAAAGCACTGCTTGCAACAGCGGCCCTGGCCTTGGCCCTCGGCTTGAGCGCGGGGAGCGCCAGCGCCGAGGCGATCAAGGTCGGCATGGCACCAGAGCCCTATCCGCCTTTCGAGTCGCCCGATGCCTCCGGCAAATGGGGCGGATGGGAGATCGACATCATCGAAGCGCTCTGCGCCGAGGCCAAGCTCGAGTGCACCGTCACCATGACCGCCTGGGACGGGCTCATTCCGGCGCTCAATTCCAAGAAGATCGACGCCATCATCAACTCGATGTCGATCACCGACGAGCGCAAGAAGTCGATCGACTTCTCCGACAAGTACTACAACACGCCCACCGGCATCATCGGCGCCAAGGACGTCAAATTCGATGCCACGCCCGAGGGGCTGAAAGGCAAGATCATCGGCGTGCAGGTGTCGACCGTGCACGAGGCCTACGCCAAGAAGCACTTCGGCGAAGGTGCCGCCGAGATCAAGATCTATCAGACTCAGGATGAGGCCCAGGCGGACCTCGCGGCCGGCCGCATCGACGCGGTGCAGGCGGATTCGCTGTCGCTTACGACCTACCTTGCGACCGATGCGGGCAAGGCTTGCTGCGACATGAAGGGCGACGTCGCCGAAGACCTCGAAGTGCTCGGACCGGGCGTCGGCGTGGGCCTGCGCAAGGGCGACGAGGCGCTGAAGGAAAAGTTCAACGCCGCCATCAAGGCCATCCGCGACAACGGCAAATATGCCGAGATCACCAAGAAGTATTTCGACTTCGACATCTACGGCAAGTGACGCCCACTGACGCCAGATAGCCCCTCGCCCCGAAACCCGGGGCGAGGTTTTTGGCATCGCCGCTCATCTTTTTCTTGAGGCGCCATCAAGGAGCAGGCCGATAGAGAATCTCCTGACCCCGCTGCTGCAATCGGGCACGATCGAGCTGCTATCGATCTCGCCGCCAGGCTGGGGCGCCAACCTTTTGCGTGGGCTCGCCAATTCCGTCCAGATCGCGGTCGGCGCCTTCGGTCTTGGTCTGGCGATCGGCATATCCGGTGCCTGGGGCAAGCTTTACGGCAGCCCGATGGTGCGCGACTTGATGGAGATCTACACTACCGTCGTGCGTGCCGTGCCCGAGTTGGTGCTGATCCTTTTGCTCTATTATGCCGGCACCGACCTCATCAACCGCGCGCTCGACAGCTTCGGCTACGCGCCGATCGACATATCAGGCCTTGTCGCCGGCATCTGCGTGCTCGGCATCGTCCAGGGCGCTTACGCCACCGAAGTGATCCGTGGCGCCATCCTCGCCATCCCGCAAGGCCAGATCGAGGCTGCCCGCGCCTATGGCATGGCGCCCGGCAAGATGCTGCGCCGCATCACCTTGCCGGCGATGCTGCCTTTCGCCATTCCCGGCCTCGCCAATCTCTGGCTGATCGCCACCAAGGACACCGCCCTTCTGGCCGTTGTCGGCTTCAACGAACTGACCCAGGAAACCCGCCAGGCGGGCGCGACGACCAAGGCCTACTTCACCTTCTTCGTCGCCGCCGGCGTGCTGTACCTGCTGCTGACCCTGTTCTCCAACGTCATCATCGGCCGTATCGAACGCTGGGCCCGTCGCGGCATGCCGCCGGTGACGGAGACCGGCCAGTGAGTGCCGCCGTTCCCGCCCAGGCAACACCCGCCGTGCGCTCGGAGTGGCTGCAGCCACACCGCATCGTGCTGATCGTCATCGCCGCCGCCCTCTTGTTCTCGGCCATATTCTTCATGCGCTGGGACTGGCTGCCCAATTATTACGACCTGGCGCTGCTCGGCATCTGGCGCACCATCTGGATCCTGGCCGTCACCTGCACGCTCGGCTTCATGCTCGCCATCCCGCTCGGGCTCGCCCAGGCCGCCGGCCCGTTCTGGCTCGCCTGGCCGGCCAAGGCCTTCTGCACCGTCATCCGCGGCACCCCGCTGCTGCTCCAGCTCTGGCTGCTCTACTACGGGCTCGGGTCGCTGTTTCCGCAATTTCCCTGGATCAGGCAGTCCGAACTCTGGCCGATCCTGAGGCAAGCCTGGCCCTACGCGGTGGTGGCGCTGACCTTGTCCTACGCTGCCTATGAGGGCGAGGTGATGCGCGGTGCGTTTGCCGGTGTGCCGAGGGGCCAATTGGAGGCCGCGCGCGCGTTTGGCATGAGCCCGTGGAAGCGGTTCCGCCGGATCTGGCTGCCACAGGCGGTCAGCCGCGCGCTGCCGACATTGGCCGGCGAAACCGTGCTTCAGCTCAAGGCAACGCCGCTCGTCGCCACTATCACCGTCATCGACATCTATGCTGTCGCTTCGCGCGTCCGCCAGGACACCTTCATCGTCTACGAACCGCTCTTGCTGCTCGCTCTTATCTATCTGATCATCACCGGCATTCTCGTCTTCGCCTTCCGCAAGCTGGAGGCGCGGATTCCGGCCAGACTGGGATAACGCCCATGCCGCATACCAAGACCGTCACACTCAACCTCGACGAGGCACGTTCACTGTGCATCTCGGCAGCCATGGGTGCTGGCGCCAGCGAAGAGACCGCGCGCTCCATCGCCCTTGCCGCCGTCGCCGCTGAAGCCGACGGCCAGCCAAGCGTCGGCCTTTCTCATTACATCGACTATCTCGAAGCGCTTGAAGCCGGCCGTATGGACGGCAAGGCAGAGCCAGTCATCCACCGGCCAGCGCTGGCGATCTACCTGTCCGATGGCCAGGGCGGGGCCGCACATACCGGTTTCGACCGCAGCTTCAACGACATCGCCAAGGCGGCAAGGCTGTTCGGCGTCACCATCTTCTCGCAAAAGAATGCCTATACCTGCGGCGCGCTCGGCTATTTCACCGGCCGCCTCGCCGAGGCAGGGCTGGTGGCGCTGGCCGCCACCAACGGCCCGGCATTGGTTGCCGGCTCCGGATCGACCAAGCCGGTCTTTTGCACCAATCCGATATCGCTGGCGGCACCTGTCGTCGATGGACCGCCACTGATCATCGACCAATCGTCAAGCGCGACCGCCTTCGTGAATGTCCGCGAGGCAGCGCATGCCGGCGAAGCGATCCCCGAGGGCTGGGCGCTCGATGCCAGGGGGAAGCCGACAACCGACGCCAAAAAGGCGATGAAGGGCGTGCTGCTGGCCTTTGGCGGCGCGCGCGGCGCCAATATCGCCTTGATGGTCGAGGTGCTTGCCGCCGGTGTGTCAGGCGCCAACTGGTCGCTCGACGCTCCGTCGATCACAGAGGGCCATCAGTCGCCGGGCACTGGGCTGTTTGTGGCGGCGCTCGACCCAAAGCTGTTCGATCCCGGCTTCGATATCCGCATGCGCGTCCAGATCGACAGGCTGTCGGGCCGCTACGGCGTCCACATCCCAGGCCTGGCAAAAGCCGCGGCTCGCGCCCGATCGGAAGCCGAAGGCATCACCGTGCCAGTGGCGGTGCATGCGCGCATTACCGAGTTCGCAGCACGGCACGCCGAATGAACGAAAGCCCCGCGCCTGGCGGGGCTTTGCGCGGCCATGCAGGCCGAATTGTCATAAGGCTGTTCAGTGGCGCGACAGCCAGGTGTCGATATCTTTCTCAGCCTCTTCCTGAGCCTTGCCATAACGCGCCTGAAGACGGCCCGCCAGTTCCTTGCGCTTGCCCTTGATGACGTCGAGGTCGTCGTCCGTGAGCTTGCCCCATTGGCTCTGAACCTTGCCCTTGAACTGCTCCCAATTGCCTTCGATCTGATTCCAATTCATTTGCTTTTCTCCTTACGGGATAGGCACGACAGGTCCGCCGCACTGAGGAGTGAACGCCTCGGGCGCTGCCAGGTTCCGACATTTTTAAAAGTTGATTTTGTCAATCATCTTTATATCAAACCTTGTTGACTTGACCGTGACGCAACCTTTGCGG
>NZ_JBFUKO010000512.1:0-3961 GCF_056400805.1 Aminobacter sp. P4_H6_2 | reverse complement strand
TGGGCGAAGCGGGCGCCCATGGCTTCGCGGCTGCCTGTCAGGCTGCCTGCAGCGGAGATCCGTGGGGATCAGATCTACCGCAATACGTTGGTGACCTTGTCACCTTCGTCGTTGAGCTGAATAGAAACCTTTTCGCCGACCTGCAGGGCGGGAAGGGCAACGTCGCGCGGAATGGTGAAACTCTTGCCGCTCTCGAGTGTGACGACACGCGTGTACGGGTTGAACTTGGCGATCATACCATTCGAGGATGACGCCAGAGCGGCGCCGGACATGAAGGCGAGTGAAGCGGCTGCGAGAACAAGGGTCTTCATTGAGTGTTTCCTTCTTGGGACTTGGGAGGCGACGCCAACAYCGGCGACGTCCCCTTTCTAGCGGCCCTCTGTTTCGTGCTGTTTTCCGAGCGTGGCGATAAATGTTTCGTTTGTTTCAATCAGGCGAGAAGCGAAGAAAAATGAAAGATCCGGCCGTCACAAGGACGTTTCCTTGCGATCCGGAAATGATCATGGGCTCAGCCGCGCGGTGGAGCCAAGCACGATGGCTGGCGCGCGGACGGCGCTGAAATCGCGATTTGATGGTGCGGTGAAGAGGCAGTTCGGGCGAGTTGGTCGTGGCGCTGTATGCGTCTGCAGGGGAGGCGGGCCTGCAGCCAGGCCCGTCTGGCGGGTGCGCCCATCGAACCGGCCGGCCGAATTCGCAATCGCTGGGAGGCAACGTAGGCAGCGGGCTTTGCCCTGGCAACCAAACGGCGTGCGGCCGTTGGGTGCCGGTTATCGCGCCGCTGAACTCCAGGCGCGGGCATTGTGCCACGCCCGCAAATTGCGTCCTGATCGATCGGCAGCTCTCAGATGAGCGGCAATCAAGGGGTCGATGATATGGGGATCGGTTAACGGCGCCATATGTCCCGCATCCGGGACCATCACCAAGCGTGCGCCTGGAATCGCTTCCGCAACCATCTCCGTGACGCGTAGACTGGCGAGCGGGCTTTCAAGCGCCATCACTGCCAGCGTCGGGCAAACCAGTCGGGCGCAGCTTCCCAAAGGCCATGATCTGGCAAGCGAAGCGGCGAAGTCCGAGGCCACCCGCGCCGCTTGCGCGGCAAGTTTGTGGCGAAGGGCGCCACTGGAATTCCCCCAAGCGCCTTTGCCGTGCCAGAAGTCGATGTAGGCGCGCATGGCCGCTGCCGGCACATTGGCACCGACAGCGGTATCGATTTCTTCAGCCAGTACGGAAAGCTCGGCAAACAAGGCCACGTCGTTTGGATCGCCGTCGCGCAGTAGGTGATAAACCGCGGGCTCGATGAGTGTAAGGCTAAGCACTAGATCCGGCCGCGACATTGCGACTTCCATAGCGAGTGCAGCGCCGTGCAGATGGCCGACGACGTGCATAGGCGCGTCGTTGCGCTGCATGGCTGCGATCAAGCTTGCGGCGATCTGCTCCATGCCGCGCGCAACATTCAATTGCGCATCGCCATATCCGGCCAGATCTGGTGCATGCAACCGGTAGCGGYCCCTGAGGTAATCCGAGAGGCCATGCCATTGTTGCCCGCTGCTGGCAGCACCATGGAGCGCCAGCACAGGTGGCCTGAAGTCAACCTCAGCGACATCAAGACTGTTCAAGTCAGCCCAGGTCATCTTCATGGCCACGCCTCCGGCCAGCGGAAGAACCATGGGCAAGCCAATCTATTTCGCACCTGGGCACGCCAATGTCCTTCAGCAGGAAGTCGTCCAGTTCGGACAGGTGCCGAACGGCGCGGTAGTGTGCCCGCCGCGCGCGGTGTGCCTGAAAGGCAAGGCGAAGTTTCGCAGCCCAGGTTGGGGCAAGAGCCGAAGCTGGGGATCTTATGGTGAGTGTTGGCATTTTTGGACCTCCGTCCGTGAGCGACGCCAGACCAGCGACGTTCTGTTTTAGTTCATTACTATTTCAGCTCGTTTTCTGGAATCGGTGAGCAGTGTTTCGTTTGTTTCAAACGGGCCTTTTTCCCGTCGGCTCAGTCGGTGCGCGGCATGCTGTCTACGCACGGAATGAGCGGCTTGGCGCCAAGATGTGCAGCGCTACCTGTCAGCGTGTCGGAGGACGTGAGGCCGAAACTGCGCGGTGCGCTGCGGGTCGTGGAACGTACCGGTGCTTCCCAAAACAGGAACCGCATTCTACCCGGCGATGCACCCAGCGAGGCTTGGGAAGAGGAATCGGGGACCCCGCCTGGCATGGCTGTGTATGGCGTCGCCTGCGGCTGTCTTGCGGACAATCCGTCAAAGCTCGGAAATTGCATGAGCGAGCCGAAATCGTTGGCATGTGCTGCGCCGAACGTCGGCAAGACAGCAGCTATGGCGAGAAGGGGCAGTCTCATCTTCCATCTCCTCATGAGGTGTTCGGTTGGTGGACGTCGGCGTCCTTCATGCGCGTAGCCCATCAACAGACCGGTTGTTTTTTGGTAGACTCCTTCGGCTGCAGAGCGGCCGAGCGAAGTCGACGCAGTGGAAGCTAACGCAGCCCTGTTTCAGCCAGCCCTCCAAAATGGAGGAAAAATGTTTCGTTTGTTCACGTGCTCAACCAGAAAGTGGAGCAATTGAAACAAAACGGAAGGCTTTCGACCTAAAACCGAAACGCAGGGCTTGTATTCAGCGAACGGCGATCACGCCGGCGTGAAAACGATGCGGAGGCTTCTGCCTGACATCGAGGAGATGACGCATGCAAGCTGACGGCAAGAAGGCCGAGGCAGTTGAACGTGAAGCGACTGTCCTCATGCAAAGGGTGCTTGATGCCTGCCCTGTGCCGACGCGCATGTCGACCATTGCCGGGGAAACGCTCTATCGCAATCCAGCCAGCAAGGAGCTTTATGGCGACCGCTCGCACATCGGCGACTACTACGTTGATCCCGATGACCGCCAGACCCTGGTCAGCGTCCTGCTGGAAAAAGGCTGCATCGATGATTTTCGCGTGCGGCAGTACGATGCCAACGACAATGTCTTCTGGGGCTCGATCTCGGCGCGGCTGATCGATTTCCAGGGACGGTCGGTGATCGTCTCCAACGCGACTAACATCACCGATATGATCGTCGCTCAGGATCAGACCCGGCAGGCCAACGAGCGGCTGGCAGACGGTATCGAATCCCTGGCGGAGGGTTTTGCGCTCTACGACAAGGACGATCGCCTGGTTCTGGCCAACAGCCAGTACCGAAAGATGCATTCCGTCAGCGCCGACGTGCTGGTTTCGGGAGTCAATTGGTTCGACTTCCTGCGGGTGACGGCGCAACGCAACCAGTTTCCCATTTCACAGGATAGAATCGATGACTGGCTGGCCGAACGGGCTAAGGATCGGCGAGAATTCCGCCAGCAGGAGTTCCAGCATAGCGACGGGGGCTGGTTCTTCGTTTCGAATTGTCCGACCCGCGAGGGCGGCTTCGTTGTCACCCGGGTCGACATTACCGAGCGCAAGCGCGCCGAACTGGCGGCGAAGGAGGCTGACGAACTGGTGCGCCGCGTTCTCGAGGCTTGCCCGGCCAGCATCCAGATGACCCGAGCGGATGATGGGAGAGTGCTCTATCGCAGTCCGGCCTCAGAAGAGTTGCTGGGCGATGTCGAGCGCGCCTTCGACAGTTACATCAACCCGTTGCATCGGAAACAATTCGTCGAGCGCTTGTTGCGTGAGGGGGTGGTTGACGATTTCGTGACTCAGCTCAAGCGCAAGGACGGGCAACCGTGCTGGTGCTCGATCTCGGCCAAGCTGATCGAATTTCACGGCGAGCAAGTCATTGTCTCGCACACCTACGACCTTTCCGATCGTATGGAGATGCAGCAGCAACTGGAGCGTCAGCGCGAAACACTGCACCAGAACGAGAAGCTATCGGCGCTCGGCGGGTTGCTTGCCGGTGTGGCACACGAGTTGAACAACCCGCTGTCGGTGGTGCTCGGTATGTCCTTGACGCTGAAGGAAATGGCGTCGGATCCCAAGACTGTCGAAC
>NZ_JBFUKO010000511.1:0-3978 GCF_056400805.1 Aminobacter sp. P4_H6_2 | reverse complement strand
GATCGGAGAACGCGCTCCGCCAGACTTCCTTGTGAATGATGTTGGCGACTTTAGCCCCGCCTGAATCGGGCTCCTTTCACGTGAATGCGTCGGGCATCGACGCCTTCTTCGCGGCAATGAAGTCCTTGAGCCCGTCGTCGATGCCCGGGTCGAGATACGGCGCTTCGTAGCTTTCGAGCCAGCGGCGGGCGAGTTCGTTGGCGCGCTGAGGTGCTGTCTTTTGGCCCTCGGCCAGCCACTGCTCGTAGGAATTGTTGTCGGCAATGCTGGAGCGGTAGAACGCCGTCTGGAAGTTCGCCTGGGTGTGGTCGCAGCCGAGATAGTGGCTGCCGGGCCCGACCTGACGGATGGCATCCATCGCCTGGCCGTTTTCCGACAGGTCGACGCCCTCGGAAAACCGCTGCGTCATGCCGAGCTGGTCGATGTCCATCATGAATTTTTCGTAGCAGGAGGCGAGACCGCCTTCGAGCCAGCCGGCCGAATGCAGCACAAAATTGGTGCCGGCGAGAATGGTCGAGTTGAGCGTGTTGGCGCTTTCATAGGCCGCCTGGGCGTCCGGAACCTTGGAGGCGCAGAGCGAGCCGCCGGTGCGGAACGGCAGGCCAAGGCGGCGGGCAAGTTGTGCCGCACCATAAGAAACCAGCGATGGCTCCGGCGTGCCGAAAGTCGGTGCGCCTGACTGCATGGAGATCGACGAGGCGAAGGTGCCAAACAGCACCGGCGCGCCCGGGCGGATCAGCTGGGTGAAGGAAGCGCCGGCCAGAACCTCGGCCAGAACCTGGGTCAGCGTGCCGGCAACCGTCACCGGGCTCATCGCACCGGCAAGGATGAACGGGGTGACGATGCAGGCCTGGTTGTGGCGGGCATAGACCTTGAGCGCGCCCAGCATGGTCTCGTCGAAGACCATCGGCGAGTTGGCATTGATCAGGCTGGTCAGCACCGTGTTGTTTTCGACGAAATCGTCGCCGAAGACGATCTTGGCCATGGCGATCGTGTCTTCCGCGCGTTCGGGCGCGGTCACCGAGCCCATGAACGGCTTGTCGGAATATTTGATGTGGGAATAGATCATGTCGAGGTGGCGCTTGTTGACCGGCACGTCGACAGGCTCGCACACCGTGCCGCCAGAATGGTGGATCGACGGCGCCATATAGGCGAGCTTCACGAAATTGCGGAAATCCTCGATCGTCGCATAACGGCGGTTACCGTCCAGGTCACGCACGAAGGGCGGGCCATAGACCGGGGCGAACACAGTGGCGTTGCCGCCGATCTGAACCGAACGCTCTGAATTGCGGGCGTGCTGCGTGTAGGTGGACGGTGCCGTCTTCAGCAGCGAGCGGCACAGGCCCTTGGGAAAGTGCACGCGCTCGCCCTTGACGTCGCAACCGGCATCTCTCCAGAGCTGCAGCGCTTCGGCGTCGTCGCGAAATTCGATGCCGATCTCCTCGAGCACGGTGTCGGCGTTTTGCTCGATGATCGCCAGCCCCTCCTCGTTGAGGACCTCATAAACGTTGATCTGGCGCTTGATGTAGGTGAGCTGGGTGCCGGGCCCACTGCCCGAACGCGCCGCGCGCCGCGCCGCGGCTCCGCCGCTTGCACCACGCCCGCGCCGCGCGTTCGACGCTTCCTGATCGGTCACGAGGTTTTCTGTCATCGCCGTCATCCCTGAAACACGTTTGGCCGCCTGTCGCAGCACCTCGTCGGATCGTAGTCATGCACCCTAGGCGAAACGGCTTGCCAGCGCCAACGCCTGTCGCAAAATCGACAAGCAGGTCGGCAAGTTATCAGTCGCTTTCGTTTTGCAGGAGGTCGCAAATCAGCTATGGATTTGTAGCACTTGCAAGCTAGGTATAGCGCAGTAGCCGCACGCTGAATTTCGGCGCTGCATGAGGGAGYCTCCAAAGATGTCCGACGACGAAATCATCCTGTCCGAGCTTTCCGACGACGAACTCGTGCAGCAGATGCACGACGACCTCTATGACGGGCTCAAGGAAGAGATCGAAGAAGGCACCAACATCCTGCTTGAGCGCGGTTGGGTGCCTTACAAGGTGCTGACCGAGGCGCTTGTCGAGGGCATGCGCATTGTCGGCGAAGATTTCCGTGACGGCATCCTGTTCGTTCCCGAGGTGCTGCTTTCCGCAAACGCCATGAAGGCCGGCATGTTCATCCTGCGCCCGCTGCTTGCCGCCACCGGCGCGCCCAAGCAAGGCAAGATGGTGATCGGCACGGTCAAGGGCGACATCCATGACATCGGCAAGAACCTGGTGGGCATGATGATGGAAGGTGCTGGCTTCGACGTCATTGACCTTGGCATCAACAATCCGGTCGAAAAATATCTGGCAGCGATCGAGGAGCACCAGCCCGACATCATCGGCATGTCAGCGCTTCTGACGACGACCATGCCCTATATGAAGGTCGTCATCGACACGATGAAGGAAAAAGGCATCCGCGACGACTTTGTCGTGCTCGTCGGCGGCGCTCCGCTGAACGAGGAATTCGGCAAGGCCGTGGGTGCGGATGCATACTGCCGCGATGCGGCGGTGGCTGTCGAAACGGCCAAGGACTACATGAAGCGCAAGCACAATCTGCGCGCCTCGGCCTGAACGGAAAAAGCCGTGCCTGGCAGCACGGCTTTTTTTGTCGGAGCTTGTGGATTTGGCTTATCGCCGGACCGTTTCTTCAACGGCGTTGGCTGTGCCTTTGACGTCCTTGCCGACGCCCCGAACGGTGTTGGCGCAGGCCGAAAGTGCAAGCACGCAGGCGATGGCGGCGATCGGTACAAAGCGTGACAGTTTCATGGGCAATGTCTCCCTCATCATGTTTGCAATATTTGCCTATCAGGAACGAAAACCGGCTAAACTGGTTCCATGAACGCCCCGCAAAAGCAAAAACACAGTCCAGGCGAGAAATTGCTGGTCATCGGCTGTGGCATGATTGCGCGCGAAGTACTGGCGGTAAAGCAACAGCTGGGGCTTGATCACCTCGAACTGACCTGCTTGCCGGCTGACTTTCACTTCCACCCCAATCGCATCGCGCCCGCCATGGACAAGGCGATCACCGAAGCAAAGGCGGAAGGTTACCGGCACATCTATGTCGGCTATGCCGATTGCGGCACCGGCGGTCTGCTCGACCGCGTCTGCGAGAAACACGGTGTCGAGCGCATGGCTGGGCCGCACTGCTTTGCCTTTTACCAGGGCGCTGCTGCCTATGCGGAAGTCGGCGAGGCCGACATGATGTCGTTTTACATGACCGACTTCCTGTGCCGCCAATTCGAGGCCTTCTTTATCAAGCCGCTAGGGCTCGACAGGCATCCCGAACTGGTGACTGATTATTTCGGCAACTACGAAAAGCTGATCTACCTCGCCCAGACAGATGACCCTGCCCTCGACAAGGTCGCCGAAGATGCGGCCAAGATGCTTGGCCTCGTCTACGAGCGCCGCGCAACCGGTTATGGCGACCTGCCCCAAGCTCTTGCCAAAGCCGCAGCCGGTGCGGCAGATCATCAAAGCGCCTGATTCCTCCCCTGAGGTTCGGCCATACGGGGGAGGCTTTCATGGTTTTTCGCAACCTGATTCTGGCAGCGATTCTCGCGACCTATGCTGGTGCTGCCCATGCCGACGGYATGGTGCAGAAACTGATGACGCCAGCCGACAAGGCTCGGCTCGAAAAATACGAAATCACGCGCAAGGAAGCGCTTCAGGAAGCCAAGACTGGCTTGGCCCGCGAAGTCGCCGTCCTCGATGCGATCGTGGCGAAGCAGCCCTTGTCCTTTTCCGATTTCGACATGACGGGAAATTGGCAGTGCCGCACCATCAAGGCCGGCGGCATCGGCAATCTCGTTGTCTATGACTGGTTCAAGTGCAAGGTCACGGACGACGGTTCGGGCTGGATGCTCGAGAAGACGTCGGGCTCGCAGCGCACCAAGGGTCGCTTCTATACCGACAGCGACATTCGACTGATCTATCTYGGCTCGGGCTACGT
>NZ_JBFUKO010000510.1:0-3978 GCF_056400805.1 Aminobacter sp. P4_H6_2 | reverse complement strand
GATCGGGTGGTAGTTGCCGGTGCCGAGATGGACGTAGTTGCGCAGGCGCCCGTCCTCGCGGCGAACCACAAGCGACATCTTGGCGTGCGTCTTGAGTTCGAGGAAACCGAACACCACCTGCACGCCGGCGCGTTCGAGGTCGCGCGCCCAGCGGATATTGGCCTCCTCATCGAAGCGCGCCTTGAGTTCGACGAGTGCGGTCACCGACTTGCCGGCCTCGGCGGCGTCGACGAGCGCACGCACGATCGGGCTGTCGTTGGACGTCCGGTAGAGTGTCTGCTTGATCGCCACCACTTCAGGGTCGATCGCCGCCTGGCGCAGGAACTGCACGACGACATCGAAGGATTCGTAAGGGTGATGGACGACGAAGTCCTTCTCCCGGATCGCCGCGAAGCAGTCGCCGCGGTGTTCGCGGATACGCTCGGGGAAACGCGGATTGAACGGCGGGAACTTCAGGTCGTCGCGCGGGACGGCGACGATTTCGGAAATCTGGTTGATGGCCAGAGGCCCACTCAGAATGCTGACCCGGTTGGCAGCAACGCCAAGCTCGCCGGCAACAAATTCGCGTAGTGCCGCCGGCATCTGGCTATCGAACTCGATTCGGACCACCGACCCACGCCGCCGGCGCTTGAGTGCGGTCTCAAACAACCGCACCAGGTCTTCGGATTCTTCCTCGACCTCGATGTCGCTATCGCGGATGATCTGGAACGTGCCGGAACCCTTGACCTCGTAGCCGGGGAAGAGCTTGCCGATGAACAGGCTCACCGTCTCCTCGATCGGGATGAACCGCACCGTGCGTTTGCGGTCCGGCAGCCTGATGTAGCGGCGCAGGGCCACCGGCAGGCGCAGCAAGGCCGTCATTTCCTCACCGTTCTTGCGGTGACGCAGCTGTAGCGCGATGGAGAACCCGAGATTGGGGATGAACGGAAACRGATGCGCCGGGTCGATCGACAGGGGCGTCAGGACCGGGAAGATCTGCTCCATGAAGTGGTCCTCGAGCCACTTCTTCTCATCCTTGGTGAGGTCGGTCGCGGAGATGCTCTCGATCCCTTCGAGCTTGAGCAACTCCATCAGGCTCGACAGGCTCTTCTGCTGGTCTTCCTGCAGGCGTTCGACCTCGAGCAGCAGCTGTTCGAGCTGCTGTTCCGGCGTGCGGCCATCGGCGCTGCGAATGGTGATTCCCTCGCGCACCTGCCCAGCGAGGCCGGCGACGCGGACCATGAAGAATTCATCGAGATTGCCGGCCGAAATCGACAGGAAGCGGACGCGTTCGAGCAGCGGGTGGTTGGGATTTTGTGCCTGTTCGAGCACTCGCCTGTTGAATTGCAGCCAGGAGAACTCACGATTGACGAAGCGATCGGGGTTGCCGTCTGCCGCGTCGGTCGGCGACTTGTCGTTGACGAAATCGGTATGTACCGGCCTCAACTGATTCATATGCAACCCTTCCCCACCGCAGCGTTCCGCCGCTTATCCGGCTCAACTTATCCTCTGACAGGCAATTGCGACAGTTTCATTTCAGCATCTTGCAAACCTGTCGCTTATGATACAAACGCTTCGGATAACGGCGTCGCAGATCCCTTGGACGTGCAAGCGAGCCGTGGCATTCATGCGCGAAGTTCCTCAGAAGGGAAAAACACCATGGCCGGCGGCTCCATCCCCCACTTCCAGAACGATGCTGGACATGCCCTGATCGAGATCGGCGTGAAGGAATTCATGTGYGTGGGCGCCAACCCGCCCTTCGATCACCCGCATGTGTTCCTCGACATGGGTGCGGACGCCGAAAAGGTCTGCCCCTACTGCTCGACGCTCTATCGCTTCTCGGCCAAGCTGAAGGCGACCGAGACACAGCCGTCAGGCTGCCTGTACGTCGCCGACCGCGCAGCCTGACGACAAAGCCGCGGTCATGCAATCGCGACAGATCGTGATGGCGGGAGCCGGCGTCGCCGGGCTCACTGCGGCGCTCGCCTTCGCAAGACATGGCTTTGGCGTTCGCGTGCACGAACGCGCGCCGACGCTGGCAGAAGTCGGTGCCGGACTCCAGCTTTCTCCCAACGCCACCCGTATACTAGACCGCCTTGGTGTGCTCGATCTGGTCAGCCCCTCGACCGTGCGGCCGGAAGCGGTCGTTCTGCGCGACGCGGCGACCTTGTCTGAACGGGCGCGCGTTCCCCTGGGTGCAGCGGCCGAGCGACGCTGGAAGGCTCCCTACCTCGTTGCCCATCGCGCCGACCTTCAACATGCCCTGCTCGCACAGGTCGCGGAAAGCCCCTTGATCGAGGTCACCATCGGCTCCGAGGTCACCGGCGTCGAGGCGCAGGCGGGCGGCATCACGGTGTCGACCACGCAAGGCGGTGTCGCCTCCAATGTCGACGCTGTTTTGTTTGTTGCAGCAGACGGCGTCTGGTCGACCAGCCGACGTCTTATCGGCCCGAACGAGAAGAGCCGGTTTTCAGGCGAACTGGCCTGGCGCACCACGCTCTCCTCTGACGGCGACGTCGGTCGACATTTTGCCGCGCTGAGCTCGCCGGCGATGGTAACGACTTATCTACACGCGGGCTTTCATCTGGTCGCCTACCCCATCCGTGCCGGCACAGCGATCAATCTCGCCGCCTTCACGCCGGGCAATTCGATCGCCGAGCAATGGTCGGGCGAGACCGATGCTGGTGCGTTGAAACGGGCGATGCGAGGCACAGCGCCTGCCCTTTCCCGGCTGATCGACGAAGCCGGTCCGTGGACGGTGTGGCCGCTGCATACCGTCGACCAAGCCCGCCCATGGACCGCGCCAAGCGGCATCGCGTTGATCGGCGACGCGGCACACGCCATGACGCCCTTCGCCGCCCAAGGTGCCGCGATGGCGATCGAAGACGCCTTTACGCTGGCGGACGCGATTGTGTCAGGCCCGGCGATCGCGGACGCACTGTCGCGATGGGAAATGGAGCGCAAATTGCGTGTGCGCAAAGTGGCACGGCGCGGCGCGCTCAACCATTTCGCCTGGCATGCCAGTGGGCCGGTGGCGGTGGCGCGCAACCTGTTCCTCAAACTCAAATCGCCGGAAAGCCTCGCCGCCGACATGGATTGGCTCTATGGCTGGACCCCGCCCGGCTGGTCCGACCAAGGCCGGTTATAGAGCCCAAGCGACCAGTTCAGCGTCGCCGGCAAAGGGTTCCACCAGCCGGTCGTCAGGCCGGCTTCTCGAAGTGCCGCCGCCGTCCAAGTGTTACAGCCCGCCAAGGCGTTGAACTTGCCTTTGGCCTCAAAGAAACCGTCATAGGCGCCGTAGTTCACATCCGGTATGCGCTGCACGCCATTCGGCCCCTGCTGGAAGCTGCGCTCGATGAAATTGAGCAGTGCGGCAAAGCCGGCCTCGCCGATATCGAAGCGTCCTACAGTCGGGTGCGGCAGTGCAATTTCACCAGCCAGATCGACATGCATCACTGAATTGTCGAGCGTGAGCGCCGCAAGCACAGGCCCCGGCTTGAGCTCCGCCCATGTCGGCGTTCCAATGTAGAAGGCCTTGCTGCCCCAGCCGAACACCAGATAGCGCGCCCCCGGCAGGTCCGCCTCGATGCCGGCGTCGAGCAGAAAGCCGAACTTTTTCAGCACCGCCGCATCAAGCGGCACGGCAATGTCGGTGTGGATCGGGTTGGTGAAAACAAGGATGTGGCGCGGCGTTGCGGCAGCTTGGTCGCCGCCGAAAAGCGGCCTTGGCACCAGTGTGCCAAACGCCACCGCCGTGAACACCAGCAGGACAAGGATGCCCAGAAGACGAAATATTCTTCTCACTGGCAGGCTGTCCCTTTTGTCGAAGCATGTAGTTCCAACAAAAAAGCCCGGCCGAAATGCGACCGGGCTTTTGGATCGTTGAGCGGGGAGCCTAATGCAGGATCTGGCTGAGGAACAGCTTGGTGCGCTCGTGGCGCGGATGGTCGAAGAACTCGCCAGGCGTGTTTTCTTCGACGATCTGGCCCTGGTCCATGA
>NZ_JBFUKO010000509.1:0-4000 GCF_056400805.1 Aminobacter sp. P4_H6_2 | reverse complement strand
GTGGTCAACAAAGGCGGCTTCGGTCCCGGGGTTTATCGCTTGTTCAGCTATGGCGGAGCGCTCGACGACCGCGGTCTTGAAATCGGGACTGTGCCCAACGGCTATGATGCCGATAATCTCGCCGTACAGACTGCGGTTGGTGGGCAAGTCAACTTGGTCGCGGATGATCCAAATTACGGTCCGGTGTTGTTTTGGGATGGCGACAAAGCTGCAAACTGGGACAACAACAAGGTTGATGGCGGCGGCGGCCGCTGGAAAACTGGCGGTCGCGCTTTCACCGATGCAAACGGCATCCTGAACGGTCCTATGAACCCTCGTCCTGGCTTTGCGGTCTTCGGGGGCACGGCGGGCAACGTGCTTGTGGACAGTGGCACAGGGCAGGTGCAGGCAACCGGCATGCAATTCGCGAGTGACGGCTACATCCTGTCAGGCGACATGCTCGAACTGGTTGCGGGTGACGCTTTCATCCGGGTTGGCGACGGCACTGCAGCCGGTGCGAATTACACCGCAACCATCTACAACAACATGGATGGTGCCGGGCGACTGGTCAAGACCGATCTGGGCACGCTCGTCCTTGAAGGCGAGAACACCTATTGGGGTGGCACGGAAGTGCGCCAGGGCACGCTGCAGGTCGATGGCGATATTGGCGACGTGGTCGTCGGGGCCGAAGGGCGCCTCGGTGGCAACGGGACGGTAGGCACGGCAGTGGTTTCCGGTACCCTCACGGGTGGAAAGTCGATGGGCGTGCTGTCAGTCGACGGCGACTTGACCATGCAGGAGGGCTCCACTCTCGAAGTGAAGGCCGACGCAGCCGGCAACAGCGATCGGGTCGATGTGACGGGCATTGCATATCTCAATGGCGGCCGCGTTGCGACGCTGGCGAGCGGCGGTGACTATGCCGACCAGACCAGCTACACGATCCTGAGCGCCGAGGGCGGAATCGATGGCACCTTTGCCGGGGTCACCTCGAATCTCGCCTTCCTCGATGCGGCCCTGAGTTATTCCGAGAAAGACGTGAAGCTGGCGCTGACACGCAATGGCACGACCTTCGAGAATGTCGGAAACACGCACAATCAGATCGTCACCGGCGGCGGCGTAGAGGGGCTTGGCGCGGGCAATGCCCTTTATGACCGCGTGCTGACGCTGAGCGCCGCGGATGCCCGATTTGCCTTCGATGAGATGTCAGGTGAGATCCATTCGTCCGCCAAGGGCGTACTGCTCAACGACAGCCGCTTCGTCCGCGATGCGGCAGACGCGCGTGTCCGTTCGGCCTTCGGGGCCGTCGGCGCTGCCGCCTTGCCAGTTTTGGCCTATGGCGAGGGCGGCTCCGAACTGGCGCCGGCTGCCACCGACCGCTTTGCCATGTGGAGCGAGGCATTTGGCTCCTGGGGTTCGTTTCGGGGCGACGGCAATGCGGCAAGCCTCGACGATTCCACCGGCGGCTTGCTGATAGGTGGCGACGCGGCCTTTGGCGAGGCCTGGCGCGCTGGCCTGGTCGCYGGCTATAGCCAGACCACGTTCGACGTGGACGACCGCTCCTCGTCGGGCAACAGCGACAACTACCATCTCGGCCTTTACGGCGGTGGCCAGTGGGGCGCTGTTGGCCTGCGCGGTGGGGCCGCATACAGTTGGAGCCGCATCGACATCGGCCGCAGTGTTGCCTTCCCCGGCTTCGAAGACAGTCTGTCCGCGAAGTACGACGCAGGCACCGCCCAGATCTTCGCCGAGGTTGGCTACCGTATCGATACGGCGGCGGCTTCCTTCGAGCCCTTTGCCAATCTGGCCTATGTCAGCCTGCACACTGATGGCTTCAACGAGCATGGCGGAGCGGCGGCGCTGAAAGCGACCGGCACCACCACCGACGCCACCTTCACCACGCTCGGTATCCGCGCCCAAAGTAACTTCGTGCTCGGCGGCGTCGCTGCCACCGCGCGCGGAACGCTCGGCTGGCGCCATGCCTCCGGCGACGTCAAGCCCCTGGCGAGCGTAGCCTTTGCCGGGGGAGAGGCCTTCACGGTCGTGGGTACGCCGATTGCCCGCGATGTGGCTGTGATCGAGGCCGGGCTGGACTTTGCCGTCTCGTCCCAGGCGACGCTTGGTCTCTCCTACGCAGGGCAATTGGCCAGCCACGCCAGCGATAACGGCTTCAAGGCCGACCTGAGCATCAGGTTCTAAGCAGCGGTCGATCGGATTGGACTCCGGCGCAGGGCCGGAATCCGGCGGGGTATGCCGACTTTTGCAGGCAAGGGGATCCTAAAAACATGGTATGGAACGGCTACGGAGTTCGTTTTTCTTGTGCGTCGTTTGCGATTTTCGGGTTGGTTGCATGCCAGAGTACCAAGTCCAATTTTGAGGGTTCGAACTTTTCCGACAACACCAGGGCCTTGGAGAAACAGCTCAACGCCGAAGCCGTAGCGTTGGGCACTGCTCAGGGCGTGGCAGGTATCGCGGCTGCATCTGATCCGACAGGCCTTTCGGCAATGGCACTGGGGCCTGCCGGTCTTGCTGCCCGCAACGCGTTAGCGAAAAGCGCCGACGCTCGCATGGGCGCGCAACTAGCACGCGACGAACAGGAACTCTATCGCCGCTACGGAATGAACCCCGACGGCACGTCATCGGGAAAGAAACCGCCAGGCAGCAAATAGGTGGCTAAAACGGCTCAAATGCACGATGAAGGACGCTGACCGTCGGCGACCAGGTGACGCGCAGCGAGTAACAGCCGTCGCCGTGATATGGCAGCTTCCGCGGGGTGGCTGGGTAGGTCTCAGTGAAGCGTCCAGCGCGAAGAGCGTTGGATAGGAGGAGGAAACGCAGTGCATGAACTTGCGATCTTGTTCTCCATCCTCGGGGTCTTTCTTCTCGGGGCTATCAGCCCAGGCCCGAGCTTTGTCGTGGTTTCGCGCATCGCCATCTCAGGGTCGCGCGCAGACGGGGTAATGGCGGCGTTAGGCATGGGCATAGGCGGCTTTGTTTTCGCCTGCGTCGCGGTCGTGGGCCTGACGGCGATCCTGCTGCAAGTTCAATGGCTTAATCTTGCGCTAAGGCTGGCCGGCGGAGCCTATCTTGTTTGGCTCGGAATTAATATCTGGCGCGCCGCGCCCGAACCGATAGAGGTTGCCGAGTCGACAACCGGACGACCAAGCACGCTTTGGAAGTCCCTTCTGCGTGGTCTCTTTGTGCAACTCTCCAATCCGAAGACAGCGATCTTTTATGCTTCGATGTTCGCCGCGCTTTTGCCCTCGCCGGCACCATTCTGGATGTTATTTGCTCTGCCGCCGATGCTCTTCCTCAACGAATTTGCATGGTACGCCATCGTGGCACTGAGTTTTTCATCGCGTGGGCCGAAGGCTGCCTATTTGCGATCCAAAGTCTGGATCGACCGCGCTGCGGGAGTGGTGGTTGGAGCGCTGGGGGTCAAGCTGTTGACTGACAGCGTACGATCTTCTGTTTGACGCAGAACTCTTACCTTTCGGCTGGAATTCGCATGCAATTACTAAAAGAGGCGGACCGTGTGGGAAGAGTTTATGGATGAACTGCGCGTCCGCACCTCGGAGCGCCGCCCACGACTGAGTTTTCGGTACTGCAAAAATGACAAGGGCTAACCAGGTCGCCGTAGAAACGGCAGCGGGACGAACTTCCATTGGTAGCCAAGACAAAACCGGGTGAGTCTTATGGCCTTCCAGTTCTGATTTTTACAACGCAGAATTATCACCGCACAACTGGCATTTACTGGCCGCTGCCAGTTTCGGAATGCTGCGGCGCAAGGATGAGATATCCGCCGAGACTGCCGGATCTTAACGTCGCCCGTCGCCGCTCATCATGAACAAGCCAAACACGGCCATTTGTGTAAGCGCCAAGGGCATCCCATCTGGTTTTAGGTAAAGCTTCAGGCGACATTTGGCACGAGCGATCCAGATTGGTGCCATGTTCTATGTCTACGCCTATGCCTGCGGATAGAAATTTTCATTTGATTGAGGCGTTTCCGGCTCCGTTTGAAGGT
>NZ_JBFUKO010000508.1:0-4014 GCF_056400805.1 Aminobacter sp. P4_H6_2 | reverse complement strand
GCCTTGTGGGCCAGCATCGGGGGACCTGCGACGTCGCCGATGGCGTAGATGCCCGGCACGTTGGTCTTGCCGTAGCCGTCGATGACGATGCAGCCGCGATCGGTCTTGATGCCAAGCGCCTCAAGGCCGATGTTTTCGATATTGCCCTGCACACCGACGGCCGAGATCATCCTGTCGGCGGTGATCTTCTCGACCTTGCCGTCCTTCATCTCGACATGGGCAGTGACGGAGTTCGCGCCCTTCTCGACCTTGGTCACCTTGGCTTCGAGGTGGATCTTCATGCCCTGTTTTTCGAACTGCTTCTTGGCGAAGGCGGAGATTTCGGCATCCTCCACCGGCATGACCGCCGGCATCACCTCGACGACAGTCACATCGACGCCCATCGTGCGGTAGAAGGAAGCGAATTCGATGCCGATCGCGCCCGAGCCCATGACCAGCAGCGACTTGGGCATCTCCGGTGGCACCATGGCCTCGAAATAGGTCCAGATCAGCTTGCCATCAGGCTCGATGCCGGGCAGTGCGCGCGGCCTGGCACCGGTGGCGACGATGATGTGCTTGGCGCTGTAGGTGCCCTCGCCCAGCGTGTTCTTGGGCAGCGGCGCCTGCGGCTCCATCGGCTTCTTGGTCGATTTCGACACGATGATCTGGCCGGGCTTGGTGAGCTTGGCCTCGCCCCAAATGACGTCGACCTTGTTCTTCTTCATCAGGAAGCCGACGCCGCCATTCATGCGCTGGGCAATGCCACGCGAGCGGTCGACAACGGCCTTGAGGTCGGCGGTGATTGTGCCTTCAAGCTTGAGGCCGTAATTCTTGGCGTGCTCGGCCAGGTGCAGAACCTCGGCCGAACGCAGCAGCGCCTTGGTCGGGATGCAGCCCCAGTTGGAACAGATGCCAGCGAGGTGCTCGCGCTCGACGATGGCGGTCTTGAGGCCAAGCTGGGCGGCACGGATCGCCGCGATGTAGCCGCCGGGACCGGAGCCGATGATGATGACGTCGTAATTCTCAGCCATGAGTGTCCTGCCTCTTGATCAAGTCGCGCTGCGCGTGAGCAGCACCCAGTCGTGTTTCTTGCTGTTTTCGTCGAGCGGTACGGATGGGTGGCGCGCGATCTCTTCAAATCCGCGGGATTTGTAGAGGCCAAGCGCCACCTCGTTGTCGCTTTCGGTGATCAGGCTGACGGGCCGTGCGCCCGCGCGGGCGATCTCGTGGTCGACCAGCTGTCGGCCTATGCCGCGTCCGCGATGGTGCGAATACACGCCGACGCTGTCGATGAACCAGTGGCCGATGGCCTGTTTTTGAAGGATCAGGATCGGCTCGAACACCGGATGCGGCGCCTCTTCGTCGGCGAATGAAGGCTCGACTGCATGGCCGATCACCACGCCGGCGATTTCATCATCGACCTGCGCGAGGCTCGCGTCCTTCCAGCCGGCGCGCTCATCGTCGTCGCGCATCAGATTGCGGCCATGTTCCAGCGCTGTCTGCGTGGTGCCGTCAAGCACAGCGCCATACCAGAGCCATGAGGCCAGGCCATGCGACGACAGATCAACGAGAACGGCCAGCTCGGCGGCGTCGCGTCGTTCGGCCCTGCGGATGGTGACAACGCCAGCCAAGCTAAAGCTCCAGCATCACGCGCACGATGGGCGCAATAGCGTGGCCGATCAGCCGCGTGTTTTCGGCATCGAGATGGACGCCATCGAGCGGTGTGGTCTCCGCCACCGAGCCGGCATCGAAGAAACCGCAGCCGACCTCGTCGGCGAGCGCGGCATAGAGCGGCGCGAGCTGCCTTGAGGCTTTGTCGCCGCCGGCGAACATGTCCTTGAACTCGGCATTGGCCGTCCGGCTGACCACCGGCGGCGAAACCAGCAGGATTTCAGGTGCCGCATATTCCATGCCGTGATCGTAGGCGCGGATGATCGATACAAGCCGCGCCATGCCTTGCTTGGCGGCCAGCGGATTGCCGTGGATCCACGGCTTCATGTCGTTGGCGCCCAGCATGATGATGACGAGATCGAGCGGCGTGTGCGTACCCAGGATCGTCGGCAAGGCCCGCGCGCCGTTGCGGTCGGCGGTTGCGAGATGGTCGTCAAAGGCGGTGGTGCGGCCGTTGAGGCCCTCGGCGATGACGTTGACGCCAGCGCCGAGTTCGGCCTGCAGCACGCTTGGCCAACGGTCTTCGAACGCATGACGGCTGGGACCCGCGGCATCGTAGCCCCAGGTCAGYGAGTCGCCGTAGCAAAGCACAGTCTTCATGATTGAAGTCCTCGAATCCCCTCCCTTGAGGGAGGGGAAATGGGGGAACTACACCAGCATGCCCATCGGGTTTTCGATGAAGCGCTTGAAGGCCGACAAAAGCTCGGCACCGAGCGCGCCATCGACGGCACGATGGTCGGTCGACAGCGTCACCGACATCACATTGGCGATCTTGATCTCGCCGTTCTTGACCACCGGCCGCTCTTCCCCGGCGCCAACGGCCAGGATGGTCGCATGCGGCGGGTTGATGACGGCTGAGAAGTCCTTGATGCCGAACATGCCGAGATTGGACACGGCACTGGAGCCGCCCTGATACTCCTCGGGCTTGAGCTTGCGGTTGCGTGCCCGCCCAGCCATGTCCTTCATCTCGTTGGAGATGACCGACAGGGTCTTGATGTCCGCCTTGCGGATGATCGGGGTGATCAGACCGCCGGGGATCGAGACGGCGACACCGACATCGGCGTGCTTGTGCTTGACCATGGCCTGATCGGTCCACGACACATTGGCGTCGGGAACGGCGGTCAGGGCCAGCGCAAGGGCCTTGATGATCATGTCGTTGACCGACAGCTTGTAGGCCGCAACGTCGCCCTTTTCAGTCTTGCGCACTGGGGCTGCAGCATTGAGCTGGGCCCGGAGCGCCAGAAGCGCGTCGATCTCGCAATCAAGCGTCAGGTAGAAATGCGGGATCGTGCTCTTGGCCTCGACCAGGCGGCGCGCGATCGTCTTGCGCATGTTGTCATGCGGGATGAGCTCGTAGCTGCCTTCTTCAAACAGCTTGAGCACCTGATCGTCGGACATGCCCTTCGGCGCAGGAGCCGCAGCACCTGCTGCGGGAGC
Source organism: Aminobacter sp. P4_H6_2 (assembly GCF_056400805.1). Taxonomy (NCBI): domain Bacteria; kingdom Pseudomonadati; phylum Pseudomonadota; class Alphaproteobacteria; order Hyphomicrobiales; family Phyllobacteriaceae; genus Aminobacter; species Aminobacter sp. P4_H6_2. Next base: position 927 of record NZ_JBFUKO010000508.1, on the reverse strand, counting down.
CTTGGCAGAAGGAGCTGCCTTGGCACCGCCACCTGATATCGCCGCCTCGACGTCCGCCTTGACGACACGGCCATGCGGGCCGGTACCGGTCAGCGCCAGAATGTCGACATTGGCGTCCTTGGCGATGCGACGGGCAAGCGGCGACGTGAAGGTGCGGCCGTCGGCGGCCGAAGCAGAACCGTTGGCGGCAGGCGTAGCTGCCGGAACAGCGGCAACCGGCGCAGCCGCAGGAGCCGCAGGCGTGGCGGCCGCAGCCGGCGCTTCGGCCTTGGCAGGCTCTGCCTTTGCAGGGACGGCATCACCGCCCTTGGCAGTGGCAGCGACATCTTCGCCTTCAGCGGCGAGAATGGCGATCAGCGCGTTGACCTTGACGCCCTCGGTGCCGGCCGGAACCAGCAGCTTGGCGACCGTGCCTTCATCGACGGATTCGACTTCCATSGTCGCCTTGTCGGTTTCGATCTCGGCGATCACGTCGCCGGGCGAAACCTTGTCGCCTTCCTTGACCAGCCACTTGGCCAGATTACCCTCTTCCATGGTCGGCGAAAGGGCAGGCATGGTGATATTGATCGGCATGATGACCTCCCGCCCTAGCGATACGTGACTGCTTTGACCGCCTCGATCACTTCGCCGACATTCGGCAGAGCGAGCTTTTCGAGATTGGCGGCGTAGGGCATCGGCACGTCCTTGCCGGCGATGGTGATGACAGGCGCATCGAGATGATCGAAGGCGCGCTGCGACACCTGGTTGGCGATGAAGTCGCCGACCGAGGACTGCGGGTAGCCTTCTTCGACGACGACCAGCCGGTTGGTCTTCTTGACCGAGGCGATGATGGTGTCGAAGTCGAGCGGACGAATGGTCCTGAGATCGATGATCTCGACGTCGATGCCCATCGCACGCAGTTCGGCCTCGGCCTTGATCGCGTAGGTC
>NZ_JBFUKO010000507.1:0-4040 GCF_056400805.1 Aminobacter sp. P4_H6_2 | reverse complement strand
GTAGCCGGATGCCGGAAGCAATTGCCATTGAACCGACACCAGCAGAATAAGCATGAGGCCGAGCCAGAAATTGGGGATCGATAGGCCTGAAAGCGCCACGACGTTGATCGCATAGTCGGTGGCGGTGCCTTTGCGTATCGCAGAAATGATGCCGGCCGGAACGCCGATCAAAAACGCGACGATCATGGCAAAAGCGGCCAACTGGATGGTGACGGGCAACTTCTGGGCGATCAGGCTGAGAACGGGCTGCTCTGTGCGCAGCGAGATTCCAAGATCGCCCTGCATGATCTGCCCGAGCCACGCGACATACTGAACCGGGATCGGATCGTTGAGGCGATACTTCTCCTGCAGGTACGCGATCGTTTGCGGGTCACGATCCTCACCGACCATGGTGAGGATGGGATCGCCGGGCAGAAGTTTCTGCATGCCGAAAACCAGCATGGAGACGAGCAGCAGCGTAGGCAGGACGACGATGCATCGTCTGAAAACGATCTCGATCATGGGAAAAGCACTTTGAAGCGGGAGCGGGAAAACAAGGGAGCGGCCGCTGGACTGGCCGCTCCATGCCGACGAACGTTAACCTTCGGTCGAAACGCCTTTGAGGCGGATCATGCCGTCGGGATAGGCGGTGAAGCCCTTGATGTTGGCACGCAGCGCGAACGGCCACGGCTGATAGTAGAGATAGACGATCGGCAACTCGTCCTGGGTGATCTCCTGGACCTGGTCATATAGCGCCTTGCGCTTGGCCGTATCGGTCAGGCTACGCGCCTCCTCGAGCAGCGCATCGACTTTCTCGCTGCAGAAATGAGCATCGTTGAGATTGCCCTTGCAGCTGACGAAGCCGTGGATGTTGCCATCCGGATCGGCACGACCCGACCAGCCGCTCTGGCCGGCTTCGAAGTCACCTTCCTTCAGCGCCGACTGCAGCGCGGCGAACTCTGTCGGGCGCAGCGAGATGTCGAAACCGGCTTCTGCCGACATGGCCTGGATCAGCTCGTAGACCTGCTGCGAGGCGGTGCTATTGCCGAAGGCGATTTCCAGCTTCACGCGCTCATGACCGGCTTCGGCCAGCAGAGCCTTGGCCTTGGCGACGTCGCGCTGGCGGCTTTCGAACTTCTTGTCATAGGCAAAGCTTGTCGGCGGAAACGGCTGATAGGCAGGCTGGAAGATGCCCTGTCCGACAACTTCGTTGATGACGCTGCGGTCGATCGACAGTTCGAACGCCTGACGGATGCGCTTGTCGTATCCGATCGGGAACGTGTCCTTGTCGCCCTTCTTCATGTTGAAGGTCAAAGCCTGGTAGCCGGTTCCGGTGACCGGATAGAACGCCAGATTGGAATCGCCCTTCACGGTCTCGACATCCGAAGGAGCGATGCGCTCGATGAGATCAAGATCGCCCGCCCGAAGGTTCGCCAGGCGCACCGTGGAATCCGAAATCGGGATGAAGGTAAGCTTGTCATAGTTGAAATTGGCCGCATCCCAATAGTCGGCGAACTTCTCCAGCACGATGCGATCATTCTGGATACGCTGGACGAACTTGTAAGGGCCGGAGCAAACCGGGTTCTGGCCAAAATCGGCGGTTTCGAAGGCCTTGGGCGACAGGATCATGCCGGCGCGGTCCGAGAGCTGCGACAACAGCGACGCGTCCGGCTTGACGAGGTGGATCACTAGGGTTGTGGCATCAACAACTTCAACGGTATCGATCGAGGCAACTTCGCTTTTGCGAAGCGAATCAGGCAGCGTCTTGGCCCGCTCGAGATTGGCCTTGACCGCGGTGGCGTCGATTGTCGTGCCGTCATGGAATTTGCCATTGTCGCGCAGCTTGACGGTAAGTGCCTTGCCGTCAGCCGACCATGTCCATTCCTTGGCCAGTTGCGGCCGTATCTCCAGCTTCTCGTTGATGTCGAAAAGCTTGTCACACAGCGAGGTGAATACAATGCGTCCGACGAAGGTCCTGGCGCGGTGTGGATCGAGGATATCGGCATCGTCCTGCAGGCCGATGCGCAAGTCGGCGGCAAAAGCCGACGAGGCGGAAACCATGACGGTCGCGGCCAACAGCAGTTTCTTTAGGCAATTCATTTCATTCCCTCCGTGAATTAACTTTCCAAGTCCGCACCCCGTCGGACATGTCTTTGTCTGCAGCCGGTTTTGCCCGCCTACATTTTTTCGATCAGCGCCGCGCGCAGCGACATAAGATGCTCGCGCATCGCGGCCTCCGCCTCGGCGGGATGGAACCGGCGAATTGCTTCGATCAGGGCTTCGTGTTGTTGAATCGACAGCGTGGTGCGCCCAGCCGAGCGTGTACGCTCACGAAAATGGCGCCATGCATCGTTCTGCCTGATCTGATCGATCATGCCCATGAAAAGGATGAAAAGCTGGTTGCCTGCGGCTTCGGCGATCTTGCGGTGAAACGCTCCGTCCCAAAGCTCCCAGGAATCCGTGTCGTTGGACTCCCCCGCCTTTGTCGCCAATCGTTCAAGCTGCTGGATCAGCGCTGGCGTCGCCTTTGTGGCTGCGAGGCGCGCCAGAACCGGCTCGATTTCAATGCGCACTTCCATAACTTCGAGCGGATTGGTGAATTCGGCGAGGTTGTTGACGCGCAGCGTGCTCGAAACCTGTTGAGAGCCGCCAAAGGTTCCCTTGCCCTGCCGGCGCCAGATGAGGCCCTCGTCTTCCAAAATGTCCAGCGCGCTGCGCAGAGCGCGCCTCCCGACGCCGATTTCCTCCGCCAGTTCCCGCTCGGGCGGCAACCGCAGTTCACCATCGGACGGAACTGCGCCCAATAGAACGCGCAACCGCTTGACGGCGTATCCAGAGCTTGCGGCAGTTTTGGCACGAGGCGGCATGGAAGCCTCTAATTTGTAATCATTATGACGAAAGGTTCACATTAGCTTTCGGACCGTATTGAAAGTTTCGACATTCCGCAATCGGCTGCGCGGCTGACTTATAGCAAGTTTCCCCACAAATACGACGCGGTGTTCGATAAACCGATACACTCAACCAACAAGCGCTGAGAACCATTATGTCAATTGGTTCGCAGTTGGAAATTCGAATGAACCAGTCTGGCTTCAAAGTGCGCCAGCCGTGGCTCCTCCTGCTTGTTGGATGTTCCTCCCAAGCCGGGCCTGGGTGTTCTTTGATCTAACGGAGCGGATGACTGACAGCGAGATAGCGAAGATCGAGAGGAACCAGCGAGGCGCTTCTTTGGGGTGTTCGTTGTCAACGTCCGCTTGCTGGCAAACGTCCAATGCCCGCCCGCAGCGCGAACCGCGACCTCCAGAAGGGGCGCCAACAATGTCATCTGCTTTCAGGCAGTGGCAACAGTCAGCTCAACGACCGGGATCAGGCGGCGGGTTCAACCGATCGTGGCAACACCTTTAATCTGAGAGGATGAGGAGGTGTCGCATGGTGACGTCACGGGTCTGGTTTACGTCAGCGCAGAAGGCCGAGCTTTGGGAACGATGGAAGCAAGGTCAGAGCATTTCGTCGATCTCGCGGTCACTGGACCGCCGGAACAAGGGCGGTGTTCAGCGGATCGTATCCTTGCACGGCGGCATTGCTCCGGCAGCAAGGCGTAGAGCGGCTTCGGCGCTTGAGCTGGCGGAGCGCGAAGAATCTCTCGGGGGATTGCGGCAGGTCTTGCTATCCGCGCTATTGCACGCAGTCTGGGGCGATCCCCATCAACGATATGTCGCGAGATCGCGCGCAATGGCGGTGCAAAAACGTATCGCGCAACTCGGGCAGACAAGCAAGCTTGGGAGCGAGCGCTTCGTCCGAAGCAGTGTCGTCTGGCGTGCTCTGGACGGCTAAGGTGGCGAGTGGCGCAAAAGCTGGCGCTGCAGTGGTCGCCGGAGCAGATTGCAGGCTGGCTGAGGCGAGAGTACCCGGGCGATCCCATCATGCGGATATCTCATGAAGCGATCTATCGCAGCCTGTTCATCCAGTCGCGAGGGGTGCTCAAGAAGGAACTGACGGCGCATCTGCGCACCAGACGGCAGATGCGCCTCGCCAAGGGCGCACAGAGCCAAACGGGGCAAGGA
>NZ_JBFUKO010000506.1:0-4041 GCF_056400805.1 Aminobacter sp. P4_H6_2 | reverse complement strand
AGAGCGCCAGCATGTCGTTGGCCGAGATCATCAGCAGCATGCCGAGCGTCGCCAGCAGGACCAGCACGGGAAACTCGAACTTGTCGAATTTCTCGGCCTTGTCGAAACCGACCGACATGATCAATGTCACCACCGCACCGAGCAGCGTCAGAACTTTCATGAAGCGGGCGAACGGATCGGAAATGAAGGCTGTGCCGTAGCCCTCCCCGTCATGGCCGAACACCAGCATCCAGGCGCCGGCTGCAATCAGCAGCGCGACGGCAAGGCCGGTCACGGTCGAGTTGGCGCGCTCGCCGGAGAACACACCCACCATCAAAAGCGCCAGCGCGCCGACGGCGATGATCAGCTCCGGCATGGAGAGCGAGAGGCTCGAAAGGAGTTCGGGCGTCATGGTTCGCAAAACCCCTGTCAGTTCGCCGCCGCGGTCTGCGCGGCGTCGATCGATACGGTTACGTTGTTGATCAGCGCCTTGACCGAGGCGGTCGTGACGTCGAACACCGGCGTCGGATAGACACCGTAGAAGATGACCAGGATGATCAGCGGATAGAGCACCACCTTCTCACGACCGGACAGATCAAACAGACCCTTCAGGCTTTCCTTGGTCAGCGAGCCGAACACCACGCGGCGGTAGAGCCACAGTGCGTAGGCAGCCGACAGGATCACGCCGGTGGCAGCAATGAACGCCACCCAGGTGTTGACCTGGAAGATGCCGAACAGCGTCAGGAACTCACCGATGAAACCGCTGGTGCCGGGAAGACCGACATTGGCCATGGTGAAGATCAGGAAGGCGACGGCGTATTTCGGCATGTTGTTGACCAGGCCGCCATAGGCCGAGATCTCACGGGTATGCATGCGGTCGTAAACGACACCGACGCAGAGAAACAGCGCGCCCGAAATCAGACCGTGGCTGAGCATCTGGAAGATAGCGCCCTGCACGCCCGTCTCGTTCATCGCGAAGATGCCCATGGTTACGTAGCCCATATGGGCAACCGACGAATAGGCGATCAGCTTCTTCATGTCCTCCTGCATCAGCGCCACCAGCGAGGTGTAGACGATGGCGATGACCGACAGCGCAAAGACCATCGGCGCGAAGAACTCGGACGCCAGCGGGAACATCGGCAGCGAGAAGCGCAGGAAGCCGTAACCACCCATCTTCAGCAGGATGCCCGCCAGGATGACCGAGCCTGCCGTCGGCGCTTCGACGTGTGCGTCTGGCAACCAGGTGTGTACCGGCCACATCGGCATCTTCACCGCAAACGATGCGAAGAATGCGAGCCACAGCCAAGTCTGCATGTTGGCCGGGAAATCGTGCGCCAGAAGCGTCGGGATGTCAGTCGTGCCGGCCTGCCAGAACATCGCCATGACAGCGAGCAGCATCAGCACCGAGCCGAGCAGCGTGAACAGGAAGAACTTGAAGCTGGCATAGACGCGGCGCTTGCCGCCCCAAACGCCGATGATGATGAACATCGGGATCAGCACGGCTTCGAAGAAGACGTAGAACAGCACGATGTCCAGGGCGACGAACACGCCGATCATCAGCGTTTCCAGAATCAGGAACGCGATCATGTATTCCTTGACGCGCTTTTCCACCGACTCCCAGCTTGCCAGGATGCAAAGCGGCATCAGGAAGGTCGTCAGGATGACGAACAGCATCGAAATGCCGTCCACGCCCAGATGGTAGGAGATGCCGGAGTCGAGCCAGGCGGCCTTCTCGACGAACTGGAAGCCAGCTTCCGTGTTGTCGAAATAGATCCAGATCAGCAGCGACACCGCGAAGGTGAACACCGTGGTGAGCAACGCGACATTGCGGATATTGCGGCGCGCAGCGTCACCATCGTCCCTGATCAGAAGGATCAGGAACGCGCCGACCAGCGGCAGGAAGGTGACTAGCGACAGAATGGGAACGCCAGACATCAGAAGGAGCTCCCGAGCATCATCCAGGTAACGAGGGCCGCCACGCCGATCAGCATGGCGAAAGCGTAGTGGTAGAGGTAACCGGTCTGCAGCTTGACGACACGGTTGGTCACGCCGACGACGCGGGCAGAGATACCGTCGGCGCCAAAGCCGTCGATCAGCTTGCCATCGCCCGTCTTCCACAGGAAGCGGCCGAGCCACTTGGCCGGGCGGACGAACAAGAAGTCATTCAGCTCATCGAAGTACCACTTGTTGAGCAGGAAGGCGTAGAGCCCGCGATGGCGCTCGGCCAATACCTTCGGCATCTCCGGCGAGCGGATGTAGAAAAGGTAGGCCATGGCGAAACCGCCGATCATTGCCGCGAACGGTGCGAGCTTCACCCACATCGGCACGCTGTGGAAATCGTGCAGGATGTGATTGGTGTCGAGCGTGAACAGCGCGCCCTTCCAGAACTCCGCATAGGCTTCGCCAATGAAGTAGTCGTGGAACATGACGCCCGCAAACAGCGCGCCGACGGCCAGGATGAACAGCGGCACCAGCATCACCGGCGGCGATTCATGCACATGGTGCATGACGTCGGCGGTCGCGCGAGGCTTGCCGTGGAAGGTCATGAAAATCAGACGCCACGAATAGAAGCTGGTGAAGCAGGCGGCGATGACGAGCATAGCGAAGGCAAAACCGGCGACCGCGTTATGTCCGACGAACGCGCCTTCGATGATGGCATCCTTGGAGAAGAAGCCGGCCGTACCGATAATCGTCGCCGGGATACCGACGCCGGTCAGCGCCAGCGTGCCGATGACCATCATCCAGTAGGTGGTCGGGATCAGCTTCCTGAGGCCGCCCATCTTGCGCATGTCCTGCTCATCGGAAACGGCATGGATGACCGAACCCGACCCCAGGAACAGCAGCGCCTTGAAGAAAGCGTGCGTGAACAGATGGAAGATCGCCGCCGAGTAGAAGCCCATGCCGAGTGCCACGAACATGTAGCCGAGCTGCGAGCAGGTCGAGTAGGCGATGACCCGCTTGATGTCGTTCTGGACCAGGCCGACGGTTGCCGCAAAGAAGGCGGTGAAGGCGCCGATGAAGGTCACGACCGTCAGGGCCGAGTGCGACAGCTCGAACACCGGCGACAGGCGAGCCAGCATGAACACGCCGGCAGTGACCATCGTTGCGGCATGGATCAGCGCCGAAACGGGCGTCGGGCCTTCCATGGCGTCCGGCAGCCAGGTGTGCAGCGGCACCTGGGCCGACTTGCCCATGGCGCCCATGAACAGCAGCAGGCACACGACCGTCAGCGCGCTGTGCTTGTCGAGCGCAAAGCCAAGGAAGGTCAGCACGGTTTCACCATGCTCGGCAGCGCCTTCAGCAGGCAGATAGGTCGCAGCACTTGCAAAGATCGTGCTCAATTCGACCGAACCGAACAATACGAACAGGCCGAAGATGCCAAGCAGGAAGCCGAAGTCGCCGACGCGGTTGACCACGAAGGCCTTGATGGCGGCGGCATTGGCCGATGGCTTCTTGTACCAGAAACCGATCAGCAAGTAGGACGCGAGGCCCACCCCTTCCCAGCCGAAGAACATCTGGACGAGGTTGTCCGACGTCACCAGCATCAGCATGGCGAAGGTGAACAGCGACAGATAGGCGAAGAAGCGCGGCCGATGCGGATCGTGATGCATGTAGCCGATCGAGTAGATGTGAACCAGCGCTGACACCGTATTGACCACGACCAGCATGACCACCGTCAGCGTGTCAATGCGCAGTGCCCAGTCGGCCTGCACAGGCCCAACATCGAGGAAGCGCAGCACCGGAACGGTGAAGGCTTGCACATCGCCAAAGCCCACCTTGATGAAGGCGACCCAGGACAGGACGGCTGACACCACCAGCAGACCGGAAGTGATGTATTCGGATGCCTTCGCTCCGATCGAACGACCAAACAGGCCGGCGATCAGGAAACCGAGAAGCGGAAGGAAGACGATTAGCTGATACATTTTTGTCCCGTCAGCCCTTCATCATGTTCACGTCTTCGACCGCGATGGAGCCGCGGTTGCGGAAGAATACGACCAGAATGGCAAGCCCGATTGCCGCTTCGGCGGCGGCGACCGTCAGCACGAATAGCGCAAACACCAC
>NZ_JBFUKO010000505.1:0-4042 GCF_056400805.1 Aminobacter sp. P4_H6_2 | reverse complement strand
GTCCAAAAGGCATCCGGCTCCAGGCGCAAAATGGTGTTCAGACTTTCGAGCCTACCGGTCTGGTTGCCGTCGCCACTGATATCATCGAGCGCAACGACCTCGGCTCCCAGTCGCTGAAGTCGTGCCTGGTACTTTGGATCCATCAGGCTTGATGCGGTCACAAGGGTTAGGCGATAGTCACGGGCTGCGGCGAGGAGAGCCACCGCCATGCCAAATGTGCCTGATGTCGTTTCGACGATATGAGCTCCCCTCTTGAGCTCACCTGACGCTTCAGCTCGATCGAGGATGAAACGAGCGGGCATCAGCTTCATCAGCGGAAAGGCTGCCACAACAAGGTTGTCCGCCAACCTGGCCATTCGGGGCGTCTCGAGCGCCTTGAAGTAGTCTGCTTCAATCCGCATCTGCGCCTGCCCTCGGATAGTTCGGCTGTATAGCGACGTCTTTGAACCCGGCTGCGGCGGCTGCCTCTGCAATTTTGCGCGCAACGTCGGCGAGACCGGGCGCCGAGGCATCCAAGAGGATGCCAATGAGAGATCCGCTATGGGCGACCTGAACTCCGCAGGCCCGAAACTCGTTTGCGATGCCAAGGGCGGTCGCAAATTGCGCCTTGGCGAGATGGCGTTGGCTAATTTTTGCGCTGAGTGTGGCTGCTTGTCCCAGCAAATACGGGTCTTGATATCTTATTGAGCGCGCCGCCAACCCTCTCAACAATGCAAAGGTCTGGATTTCTTCACCGCAGTAGCGAGCCGGCCGCAATGCGAGCGTATCGACTGACTGCCCGTCATTTGCTTTGAAGCCTATGACGCAGATCGGTGGCAGCGCATCGCCAAAATGTTCGATAACCACGCCTTCGCGTTGAGCAAACAAAACGGCCTGGTCTTCAAATGCTATGGCGTCACTCGCTCGCTCAGCCTTGACCGCGAGGCGGGAGATGACTGAAGGGCGAAGCTCCACCTCGAATGCATCAGCAACAGCCCGTATCGAGGCAACGACATCGGCGGTCGATGACCCATATCCATGGCCCACCGGAATCGCACTTTCAATTTCGAGAACGCCACCCAGATGCCCATCGAGGTGAGTTAGCGTGAGCAGCGCTGCTTTTGCCGCTTTCATCTTTTCCGGCGGGATCACGCTGACTCCGCTGCTATCCGCAATCCGGAAAATCGCGAGAGAGCCCATACTTCTCAAGGGAAGAGTGACTAGCGCTCGATGAAGACGTCCTCTCTCATCTTCGAAGACACCCTGAATGAGTTCGCCATGATGTGCATGTGCCTGCCCCCTTCCCTGTCTTACCAGGAGAGGGACATTATCAGGCGAGACCGAACCGCCCGGAGAGCTCGTATATCCCTTCACCGCTCTTCTCCATCGTAGCTGTGAGCTGGATGGAAAAACTGATTGAGAACGGCACGCCTGTCATTCGCCACATCTTGCGATTGACGGGATTTCTACATTGCCGACTATGCAGTGCCCGAAAGACAGGTCGAGCCGATCACGATCAACAAAGGGGATCACTCGGGTACGATGGTCCGACGGGTCGAACCTTGCTTTCCGCGATTGTGGCTTGTTCTCGACGCCCGGTCTCGAACAACCAGGCTGTGACCCTATAGAACGGTAACGGCGGAGCAGTTGATGGCTGACCATCGCTTGTGACAACTCGATGGTCCTGGTCGCGCCACGAGCGGAAGTTGACGCATGGCCCAAGAGCGGACGTTCGCATGCTTTGAGACGGCGCCTGGTGGCGCGCCCTTTCGAACGCGTTGCCGCTCGCCTTGGCCCGCGGTTCAGATGAACCACGCTTAGCCAAGGCGCGATTGCTCACGAAACTGACGCGGCGTGACGCCCGTCATCCTGCGGAAGGCGCGACTGAAATGCGCAGGGTCCGAGTAGCCGGAGGAAAAGGCGATATCGATGATCCTGCAATCGGTGTCGCGCAGAAGCCGGCTCGCATTCTCATATCTGGCCGTTTCGAGTATGTCCGAATAGGTAAGGCCGACATGGGCGAGCTTGCGTTGAAGCGTCCGCGTGCTAACGCCTACGATGTCGGCGACGTCGGCTAGTGCCGTTGTTCCCTCGTCGAGATAAGCCGGTAACATCAGCTTGAGCAGTTCGACGATGTCGTAGCCGGAGGGGTCGTCTTCCTGGTCTCGCGGCGGCGCAAACAAGGCGGTGGACTGGTTGGAGAGGCTGAGAAGCGCGATCGGCAGGCTGATCCAGGCGGAATGCTGACCTGACAGAAACTGCACGTTCGGCCAGGAGGATCGCGTTGCCGGGCTCGGCGCATACGATGATTCAAAGGCAATCGCTGTCGGCATCCAGTCTTGCCCTGCGAATTGCCGGACGATGTAGATCGAGAAAACATTCTGGATCCATTGTGCGTATTTCAGATGCAGGAGCCCGGTTGTGCCGGCGAGCCTGCTGCAGACCCGAACATGATCCGCGCCCTGTTCGATCCACATGCTCAGAATGGTGTCTTCCCTCGACGCCCAATGGCAGGCATGCCGGAGCGCGACGAGCAGCGTTGGGGAATGTGCAATCAGGGCCCGTGTCTTTTCCCTCATATGAGAGAAATGCAGGCGTTGGGCGGCGAGAAAGCCAAAATCCTCGATGCCCTGGGTTCTTTGGGCAGCCTCGACGAAGCGCAGTGCTGGCAGGAGCGGCAGGTAGAGATCGCTCTTTTCGGCCAGGGACGATGGCAGCCGGGACCTCTCCAGCAGCGTCTCCGTCGGAGCGCCGACATCATCGAGGATGTTGACGAAGGGCAGGAGGAACTGGCCGCGCGTCAAGGGGATATCAGCCATAGGACCTCACCGCACCCGGATTAGTGCTTTTCACAAAGCCGAATCACGAGGGATTCACGACCGGCGGGACGGAGCATAGCCGGTCGCGATTGGCGTGAAATGGCAAGACGGGCAAGTTGCCCATGGACGAAATGCTCGCAACGGGATTCGCTTGCCGATGACCGGGCCTTTATGCGTTTGGAAATGTCGAGAGGAATGCGAATGTCGATGACCGGGACTGCGGTGCGGGCCGCACATGTTTCCCTGCTTGCGCTACTCGCGCTCTGCGGGCAGGCCCTGGCACAGGCAGGCGAAGCCCAGCCCAAAGTCACAGACCCGCATTTCCAATTGGCTCCGGGTTATCTCGAGCAAAAGGATTTGCCCGACAGCCTTGAACTGCTCGGACCGCCGCCGGCAGAGGGAAGCGCGACGCTGGCGCGTGACGAAGAAGCGAGAAGCGCAACCATATCGCTGCGCGGCAAACCGCGCTGGGATTTGGCGCGCGCGGACGCAGATCTGCAGTTTCCGCAGCCGGCGAAAACCTTCTCTTGCGCAATGGGTGTCGACATCGACGAAAAGGAAACACCTCATCTCTATCGCTTGATGCAGAAGGTGCTAACCGACGCGGGCCTGTCGACCTATGGCGTAAAAAACGCTTTCAATCGTACCCGTCCTTTCGTGGTTCACAACGAAGGCACCTGCTATCCTGATCAGGAGCCGCTCCTGCGCAATGACGGTTCCTATCCTTCGGGCCACACTGCCGCAGGTTGGGCTTGGGCGCTGGTATTGAGCGAAATCAACCCCGAGCGCGCCAATCTTCTCTTGAAACGCGGTCTGGAATTCGGCCAGAGCCGTGTGATCTGCAACGCGCATTGGCAAAGCGACGTCGATGCAGGACGGACCATGGGCGCGGCTACGGTAGCGAACCTTCATGGCAATGCGGACTTCCTCGCCGATCTCGAGGCCGCAAAAGCGGAAGTGAAGGCTGCGCAGGTGCCCTCGGCATCCGAATGCGCCGGGGAGGCCGCTGCACTGTCTGCGCAGTAGCGGGCTGCTGCTCTCCCGACCCAAGGCTGACGATCAGCCGAAGCACGGGCGCGGACCATTCGGTCTTGCCTCCTGCGAACAATGGAAATCAAAGACTCCAATGAGGTACCGTTCGATGCGAATGAAGTTGGTCTACAGCCTGAGTTTCTTGGTTCTCGCGACAAGCGCGGCGGCCGCACAGTCGGTTCCGGTCAACGTCGAAAACTTCAAGCGAGCCG
>NZ_JBFUKO010000504.1:0-4043 GCF_056400805.1 Aminobacter sp. P4_H6_2 | reverse complement strand
GAACAGGCGATAGGCATCGCCGTAACAGTTGCGGACAGCAACGATGCGTTGGCCCGCGCCGACGAAGGCGAGCACGGTAGAGCTGATCGCCGCCATCCCGCTCGAAAAGCCGCGCGCGGCTTCAGCCCCTTCAAGGGCCGCGATCTTGCTTTCGAACTCCATCACAGTGGGATTGTTGCCGCGCGAATAGATCGGCTTGGTGCTACGGCCGGCAAAAACATCGGCCATCTCGGCATAGCTATCGAAGGTGAACAGCGAGGTCTGGTAGATCGGCGGCACGACGGCGCCACCGGGAAAGGGCTCGTCATGGGCAAGCAATGTCGCTGCCTCGGCAATGAAATCCCGCTCGAAATTGCTGCTCATTTGTTGTCCGCAAGTTTGAGGTTGGCGGCACCGCGCCTGAGGTCGGCCTCCACGGTGGCGATCAGTTTCAGGGCCTCGGTGCGAGCGCCCTCGGCATCTCCAGCAGCAATGCGCTCGTAGATCGTACGGTGATAGGGAAAGCTGGCATGGCCGAAATCGCGCACGCCAAGCGGATGTTCCCAGAAGCGGTGGAACAGTTCGTGCATGGCCGAGATGATCTGTTCGAACAGCGGATTGCCCGAAACCCGGTAGATCGCCTGGTGGAAATCCCAGTCCTCGTCCGAGGACATGCCGGCGCGGCTGTGAAAGGCTTCTTCCATCGTCTCGAGCTTCTGCCTGATGAGGGCAAGTTCGACTGTGCCGGCACGCGAGGCGCATAAAGCTGCCGCCTCCGCCTCCAGCCCGCGACGAATTTCAAGCGTGTGCATCAGGCTTTCAAAGTCGTTGCCCGAGGCGAATGTCAGCGGCAAATGCAGCATGTCGCGCGACACCGCTGCCTTGAGAAAGGTGCCGCTGCCTTGCAGACGCTCGACCAGGCCAAGACCTTCCCAGCGCGTCAGCGCCTCGCGCACCGTGGTGCGGCTGACCTTCAACCGTTCCGACAGTACGCGCTCAGTCGGCAACCGGTCGCCCGGCAGCAGGCCTTCCTGCATGACGAAGTCGGCGAGCGCATTGAGCACCGCGTCGTCGCGGGCGGTCGCCTGGATCGGGGGAAGGCTGGCGTCGGTCAACTCGGCATCCAATTGGTACAATGGTCAGACCAATTTCTGCATGTAACCTATGCTATGTCAATTCCGTTGGGTCACGTTTTGAAGATACGGCCCGACTTGAAATCCAAAGCCCCTTATCTCAGGCTCGGGAATGGCCATTGAAGATTCTGCAACTGCTGCAATGAAGACGGATGAAAGCTCGGAAAGGCGCGATGTTCGCGCCATCCTCAAGACCGACATCGTCGTCATCGGCGCCGGTCAGGCCGGGCTTTCCTCGGCCTATCATCTCAGGGGGCTCGGCATTATGCCGGGCAAGGGCTATGTGGTGCTCGACAAGTCGCCCGAAGCAGGCGGGGCTTGGCAATATCGCTGGCCGTCGCTGACGCTGAGCACGGTCAACCGCGTCCATGACCTGCCGGGCATGCAGTTTGCCGATGTCATCGAAACTGGCCTCACCGAAGTAAAAGCCTCCGTCGCGGTCCCCCGCTATTTTGCCGCCTACGAACAGAAATTCGACTTGCCTGTCTACCGGCCGGTGACGGTCAGGGTCGTTTGCGAACGCCATGAACGCTTCCGGATCGAGACCGACCGGGAAACATTTTCGGCGCGCGGCATCATCAATGCCACCGGCACCTGGGAAACACCATATATCCCGACCTATCCCGGTGCCGACCAGTTCAAGGGTCGCCAGTTGCACACCCGCGACTACCGCACCGCGGATGAATTCGCCGGCCAGCACGTCATCGTTGTCGGCAGCGGCATTTCGGCACTGCAATTGCTCGACGAAATCTCGCGCGTTGCGTCCACTACCTGGGTCACGCGCCGCGAACCGCAATTCCGCGAGACACCGTTCACCCCCGAGGATGGACGCGCCGCCGTTGCCATCGTCGAAGACAGGGTCCGGCGCGGGCTTGTGCCTGGTTCGGTCGTCTCGGTCACCGGCATTCCATGGACGCCCGCGCTCAAGGCTGCGCGCGAACGCGGTATCCTCAACAGGCTGCCGATGTTCAGCGAGATCACCGAAGACGGCGTCCGCTGGGCTGACGGTACCGAGCAGAAGGCCGATGTCATCTTGTGGTGCACGGGCTTTCGCAGCTCGCTCGATCACCTGGCGCCGCTGCAAATCCGCGAGGACAATGGCGGCATCTTCATGTCCGGTCGTCTGGCGACCCAAATTGCCAAGGACCCGCGCATCCACCTTGTCGGCTACGGTCCTTCCGCCTCGACCATCGGCGCCAACCGGGCCGGCGCCGCCGCTGCGCGGGAACTGACAGGGCATCTCGGCCTGATCTGAGGACCGATCAGGCGGCGTCGCGGTCGAACGTTTGTTGTGCCTTGGCGATAAGCATCTCGTGCGCGATCGCCCAATGGCCCAGCTCTTCCACCGGCCGGCGCAGCGAATGCCCCAATTCGGTCAGCTCATAGTCGACGCGTGGCGGCTTGGTCGGGAAGACGGTCCGTTTGATCAGGCCGTCACGTTCCATGCCTTTCAGCGTCAGCGTCAGCATGCGCTGCGAAATCGTTCCGATGGCGCGCTTGATCTCATTGAAGCGGCGCGGGCCGTCGCGCAACGCCATGACGATCAGCACGCTCCACTTGTCGCCGACCCGCGCCAGGATCTGGCGGACGGGCCTGCACATATCAAGCAAGCCGCTCGGTTCAGGTAACATGGATGTGCCTCCTTGCGTCCATTCGGACAGTAACAATATTAGGCCAGGTTACGAATATATACTGACGGCGACATGGCTCCGCAAGGAGCGACGCCAGCGAAGGAGAAACGAACATGGAACTTGGCGTCTACAGCTTTGGCGATGTCCAGAAGGATCCTGTCACCGGCAAGCTCGGCTCGACGGCCCAAGCCACGCGCAACCTCTTGGAGGCCATTCAGCTGGCCGATGAAGTCGGGCTGGACTATTTCGGCATCGGCGAACACCACACCTATGAGATGCCGGCGTCCGCTGCGACAGTGGTGCTCGGCGCAGCTGCTTCGACCACGAAAAATATCAAGCTCGGAAGCGCGGTCACCGTTCTCAGCACAGATGATCCGGTGCGCGTCTATCAGCAGTTCGCGACGCTGGACGCCCTGTCGAACGGTCGTGCCGAGATCACCGCCGGGCGCGGTTCGTCGACGGAATCCTTTCCGCTCTTCGGCCACAGCCTCAATGACTATGACGAGCTTTATGCCGAGAAACTCGACCTTCTGCTGAAGATCAACGAGAGCGAAGCCATCACCTGGAGCGGCAAGTTCCGCCCGGCGCTGAACGATGCGCTGGTCGTGCCGCGCCCTGAGAGCGGTTCGCTGCCAATCTGGCTGGCGACCGGCGGTAACCCGCATTCATCGGTGCGCGCGGGGCTGCTCGGCCTGCCGATTTCCTACGCCATCATCGGTGGCCAGGCATCGCGTTTTGCCCCGCTCGCCGATCTCTACCGGCGTGCCGCAGCACAGGCGAACATTCCGGAAGCGCAGATCAAGGTTTCGGTCGCAAGCCCAGGCTACGTCGGCGATGACGCCACTGGAGCGAAGGAGCGCTTCTGGATCCACTGGCATGCGGTAATGGAGTCGCTTGGCAAGATTCGTGGGTTTGCCCCGCCGCCGCGTCATCACTACGACAAGGAAGCCAGTGGTGGTGGTGCGCTGTTTGTCGGCGCCCCCGAAGAGATTGCCGAACGCATCGTCGCTTTGCACAAGAGCATCGGTCACATGCGCCAGTTCTTCCAGATGGACGTTGGGCAGTTGCCGCAGAAAGAGTTCCTGCGTTCGATCGAGCTGCTGGGCACGCGCGTCAAGCCGCTTGTCGATGCTGAACTCGGCACCGCCAAGATCTAGGAGAAACAGCATGAAAGCCGCTGACGTGAAGACCATCGGCATCCTCGGCGCCGGCCGTGTCGGCACCGCGCTCGCCCGCCGCGCCATCGCGGCGGGTTACGAGGTCAAGATCGCGACATCCAGGCCGCCGGCCGAGATCGGAC
>NZ_JBFUKO010000503.1:0-4074 GCF_056400805.1 Aminobacter sp. P4_H6_2 | reverse complement strand
GGCGTATTCCACGGCGTGATGACGCCGACCGGGCCGATCGGCACGCGGGTGGTCATGTTCAGCTGGCCGGGTGCATGCAGCGTGCGGCCATCGCGCGCCTCGGGTGCCTTGTCGGCGTAGTAACGGAAGTTTTCGGCACCGCGCAGTGCTGCCTTGGCCATGAATTTCAGCGACTGGCCGGTGTCCATGCACTCGACGAAGGCGATCTCTTCGGCCCGCTTGACGATGGCATCGGCAATGGCATGCAGCAGCTTCTTGCGTGCGTCACCTGACTGCGCCGCCCAGCCCGGAAAGGCTGCCTTGGCTGCCTTGGCCGCGAGGTCGATGTCGGCGGCCTTGCCGTGCGCTACCTGGGCAAGCGGCTTCAAATCGACCGGGGAGATGGTCTCGAAACTTGTCCCATCGAGTGCCGCCATGGCCTCGCCATTGATGTGGTTGGTTACGCCTACGGACCGGAAGCGCTCGAGATAGGCTTCAGCCTTACGCAGATTGTTTTCGAATTCTGACATGTCGGTTTCCGTCACTTGTTACGCAGGCGCGGGTGGATGGCGTTGTTTTTCCAGCTGAGCTCGGCGTCGATCTCGCGGATCTCGAGGGAAAGCGCGAAATGCGGACTGGCAAAAAGCGGCGCCAGAAACGCGTTCGCGGCCGCGAAGATGGCGGTGCCCGCGCGCTTCTTGTCGTCAGCTGATCGGCCCGCGCCGATCCTGAAACTCATGTCGATGAAGCCATTTTCGGCCACGCGGTCGGCAATCGCATAGGCGTCCGCACCCAGTGCCCGCACTCTGACCGCACCGTGCTCGAACAGGCCGGTGTCTAGGATCGCCTGCGACAGCTGCTCGCACAGCGCCTGGATGTCAACCCGGTCGTCGAGATTGGCTGAATATTCAAGGGTGAGGTGGGGCAAGACGCTTCTTTCTGGTGAGCTGGCGCATCGATATTTAACATGTTAAATAGTTACGCAGCCCGATGTCAAGCATGGTGTTGCGCCGCCATGCTGTTCGGATCCCGCTGGTGGCTGGCGTGCGGCGTTGATCCGTTGTGACCGGACGCAATATCGGGAATAAAGTGAAATGCCTTCCATCAGGAGTTCGTCTTTGCTGCCGCAGAACACCCGACGCTCATTGCCCATGTCGTTGCTGCGCGCGCGCGAAGCGGTGATGGCTCAGTTTCGCCCGATCCTTGCCCAGCATGGCGTCTCTGAGCAGCAGTGGCGTGTCATCCGCGTGTTGGGCGAGCAGAGCCCGCTCGATGCGACGGAACTTGCCGAACGGGCGTCGATACTGGCGCCAAGCTTGACGCGGATCATCAAGGCGCTGGAAGAGCGTAAGCTCATCACGCGCGGCAAGGTCGAGGGCGACGGGCGCCGCGTGATGCTGGCCATCGCGCCCAAGGGGCAAGTGCTGATCGCCGAAGTCGCGCCCGAAAGCAGCGCCATCTATGACGAGGTCCAAAAGCGTATCGGACACGAGCGCTACGAACAGCTGCTCGATTTGCTCGAGGGATTGATCGACCTGGAGAGCCGCAAGGACTGAGCGCTCTGGTTGTTGCAGCTCTCTGTCGTGCGGGCCCCTTGCGCTATAATAAAGTGACGCCCACTATAGCTTCAGTTGCGCTTCGTGTTTAGTTGATCAATGGCTCACGATCTGAACGATTTGCCCCTGACAAGCCTCGTTGGCCCGGCGATGCGGGCGAGCGAAGCGCTAGTGCGCCTCGACGAGCGCATTGCCCGTTCGCCGGTGGGAAAGGGTTTTGTCGAGCGCAGCCATTTTACCGATGCCGCATCGTCGCTGTGGCTCGATGGCGAACTGGTGCATACCGAGGACCTGGTTTTGCATGACGCGCATATGGACTTGCGCGCGCCGACGCACGAACTGACCCGGGCGCATGAGATCCTGCGGCTCAGGCGCCAGATTTTCGGCAACAGGCCCGGTTGGGCGCTGGGCCGCGAGGGCTTTGCCACGCTGTGCGGACGAGGCGCTGCACCCGTGCCGCCAAAACCGCAAGCGCAAGAGGCATCGCGGGAAGTTGGCGATGAGGACGAAGACGACGGCGACAACAGCCTGAGCGCCGAAATGGCCGCGCTCGATGCAGCGCTTGACCGTGCTCAGGCAGTGCTTGAACGGACGCGCGGCGATGGGTTGGCAAACCAGCCGCCCAGGCGTGCCGATGCAGCCCCGGGCCGTAGCTCCGACGACAAAAACCCGCTGATCTATGATGCCGACTGGGACGAGCCGGAGCGGCTTGCGGCCTGGCAGGGAACACTTTCCGAAAGCGAGGGCCTGCCGCCGCTTCTGCGCGCGGCTGTCGTCTTTGACGCCTGGAGCGTGATGGCGCCGCTGCAGCATGCGCCTTGGCTTGGACGCCTGCTTGTTGAAGCGCTGCTGCGCGAGGCCGGAGCGACGACAGCCCATCTGGCGGCACTTTATCTTGGCGCGCGGATCATCCCGCGCGAGAGCAGGCATTCGCGCGACCGCACGACGCGGCTGGTGGCCTTTCTCGACGGCGTCTACGAAACAGCCAGGGCCGGAACAAAGGAACACGACCGGCTGATCCTTGCCAAAACCCAGATGGACAGGCGGCTCAAGGGCCGCCGCTCGACATCGAAATTGCCTCAGCTGATCGAGCTTGTGCTGTCGCGGCCGCTGGTCTCCAGCGGCATGGTCGAAAAGGAGCTGGGTGTGACCACCGCCGGCGCGCTCAATTTGATCGGCGAACTCGACCTGCGCGAGATCACCGGAAGGGGCAGGTACCGCGCCTGGGGCATCATGTGAGCGGTTGCCTGCCTGCGGCGGTGGGACGCGGGTGGCTTAAATCGCTGGCGCTGGTGTCGAAATGAATCGATGCTTTCATCCGGCCGCTTGAGGGATGGCCCGGCGAACGGCGCTTGCAGCCCATGCCAGCAAGACCGCTGCCGCGAAAGCTTCAGGGGAGGATGATCTTGAACGAAAGCCTGCAGCCAAAAGGGCGCTCTCTTTATCTCGAAGTCGGCGGCGAAGAAGCCATCCGTCGCCTCGTCGAGATTTTCTACGACATCGTCGAGCAGGACGAGGATGCGGCACCGTTGCATGTGCTGCACCTTCGCGGCCACGGCGTTGCCCACTCCCGCGAGGAGCAGTTCAATTACCTCTGCGGCTTCTTCGGCGGCCCGAGCTACTACGTCCAGAAGCATGGTCATTCGAGGCTCAAGGAAATCCACGAGCATGTCGAGATCGGCCCCGAATTGCGCGATCTCTGGCTGAAATGCATGCAACGGGCGGTCGAAAAAGCGGGTTTTTCGGACCGCTTCCGCGACCTCGTCATGCGCCATTTTGGATTCGCTGCCGAAACAACGCGCAACCGGGATTAGTTTTGCAGGCAAGGCGTTGGGAGCGCGACCAAACTCAGATCCGCGCTCCTGAGTGCTGCCTTGAGCTCAGCGGGCCGTTCCCACCGGCAGCATGCCGATGATCCGCTCCATCGCACAGGGAATCGGCGCGATGATCGGTGTGTCGAACAGCGGCTGCAATTGCTCGGCCGCCTGCCCGAGTGGACCACCGCCGATGATGACGGCTTCGGCCCCATCGAGATCGATACAATCGCTGACCGCTTGGGCGAGCGATTTTACGAGAAGCTTTTCGTCGCCTGCTACAGCGATAGGGTCACCCGGGGTACACCGGATGCCCGTATAGAGGTGAGCGAGACCTAGATCCAGCGCGCGCTCGGCAATTGCCTCGGCGAGATCGGGCGTCGTGGTGGCGACGCCAAATTTTCGGCCGCCGAGCGAAGCCTCGATCATCGAGGCTTCGCAGATGCCGACGACGGGAATGTCGACGCGTTCCCTGAGTGCCGCCAGGCCGGGATCCCCGAAGGCGCTGACTATGATCCCCAGGCAGTTTTCGTCGTGACCGCAGCCGATCTCGATCACCTGGTCCGCCGATGCCTCAAGCTGCTCGCCGTTGATGATCATCTGCGGGTTGCGGCTGGCGGTGGCAACTGCCACCGCCGTCCGTCCTGTCGCCGTTTTGCGCGCGATCGCATGCATCATGTCGCTTGTTGCATGCGAACTGTTGGGGTTGATCAACAGGATATGTG
>NZ_JBFUKO010000502.1:0-4089 GCF_056400805.1 Aminobacter sp. P4_H6_2 | reverse complement strand
ATCGCCTGCAAGGCATCGTCGCGGATACCGGCGTCGACTATCACGGCCTCGACGGAGGCCTGCTCTATCTCTACCGCAAGCCTGAATCCTTCGCGCGGGGTTCCGCCAACACACGCATCCTGTCTGAGGAAGGGCTGGAACTGCGCGCCGTCTCACCCGATGAAGCTGCACGCATCGACCCGGCACTGGCCAAGGTGACGGACAAGTTCGCCGGTGCGGTCTACTGCCCATCCGACGGCAGCGGCGATGCGCATGTCTTCACCCGGAATCTCGCTCGTCATTGTGCCGAAAAGCTCGGCGTCAAGTTCATGTTCGACACCGAGGTCAAGGGTTTCGAGACCAGCGGCGACCGCATTGCCCGCGTCACCACCTCCAAAGGCTCGGTGGCTGCGGATGAATTCGTGCTTTGCCTTGGCGTGTTCGCGCCCGATTTCGCCCGCCGGCTCGGGGTGTCGCTGCCGGTCTATCCGATCAAGGGCTATTCGGTGACGATGCCGGTCGAGGCCACCAATCTTCCGCCCACCGTGGGTGGCGTCGATGAGGACAATCTCGTCGCCTATGCCCGCTTCGGCGACCGCATGCGCGTGACGGCAACCGCCGAATTCGCTGGCTTCGACCGCTCGCACAAGCCCGAGGATTTCCGCCACATGCTGGCGGCCATTCGCGACATTTTCCCCAACGGCGCCGACTACGCCCGACCGCAATATTGGGCAGGCCTCAGGCCGATGACGCCCGAGGGCACGCCGATCTTCGGACGCGGCGGGCGCTTTGCCAACATGGTGTTCAATGTCGGCCATGGCCATATGGGCTGGACCATGTCAGCCGGCTCGGCACGCATCACCGCCGACATTGTCAGGCGTGTAAAACCAGGCTTCGATCCAGCCGGAATGCTGGTGCAGTAGGACATAGCCAAGTCAAATGTACAAAAAAGCCCGCGAAATCGCGGGCTCTTTCGTTTCAATGCCGCCTCACCAGGGTCGGGCGCCGTCGATGATCTCCATAGCTCGCGCAGCAAAGCGACCGGCCAGCGGCGCAACATCGGCAGCATCGGTCGCAGCCGCGTTGCCGGCGCGCGCCCGGTCAGCGATGCCGACAAAGATCACGGCAAAACGAAACAGCGAAAATACCAGATGGAAGCGTTCGAGCGGTGCGGTGGGGGCCGCATGGGCGAAATAATGGTCAAGGAATTTACGCTGGCTCGGAATGCCGAGCGCTGCAATGTCGAGGCCAAGGATGCCGCCATATTCGTTGGGCGAGGAATGCCAGGTCATCGAGCAGAAGCCGAGATCGGCGAGCGGATGGCCGAGCGTCGACAGTTCCCAATCGAGGATGCCGATCACCTCGGGTTTTTCAGGGTGAAACAGCAGATTGCCCAACCGGAAATCGCCATGCGCGATCGACACGCGCCCATCGTCCGCCGGCATGTTCTGCGGCAGCCAGTCTGCGACAGCCTCCAGTGCAGGGATTCGTTCGCTCGGCGATTCCCTGAGTTGTCTTGTCCAGCGACCGATCTGGCGCTCGAAATAATTGCCCGGCTTGCCATAGTCGCCAAGGCCAACATCCTCCGGGCGTACAGCATGCAGCTTGGCCATCGCCTCGGCCATGCCGAGATAGATGCCGCGCCGCTCGTCGGGCGACATGCCCGGAAGCGAGCAGTCATGGAAAACGCGGCCTTCGAGCCGCTCCATCAGATAGAACGGCGTGCCAAGCGGCGTGTCGCCGTCATGATATAGCACCGGCTTCGGCACCGGCACATTGGTTGGCGCCAGCGCTTCGAGCACGCGGAATTCGCGGTCGATGGCGTGTGCCCCGCGC
Source organism: Aminobacter sp. P4_H6_2 (assembly GCF_056400805.1). Classification (NCBI taxonomy): domain Bacteria; kingdom Pseudomonadati; phylum Pseudomonadota; class Alphaproteobacteria; order Hyphomicrobiales; family Phyllobacteriaceae; genus Aminobacter; species Aminobacter sp. P4_H6_2. Next base: position 2,274 of record NZ_JBFUKO010000502.1, on the reverse strand, counting down.
AGGATCGGCCCGGCCGGCTTCTTGCGCAGCACCATGCTGCGCGCACCGAAATCGACGAAATAGGTCGGGTTGGACTGGCCGCCGCCAATTCGTTCGAGCGTCATCTTCCCCTCGCCGAAGCGTCCTGTGAGGAAGTCTGCCAGCGCCGCCGGATCGAAGTCCGCATTGCCCTGAACCTTGTCGTCCCCAGCCATCAAGCCTTCGCCTCGCCTTCGACATTCCAGTGCCAGAAGTCCGAGCCTTCTTCGTTGAGGAAACGGTTCAGCACCATCTTGTGCACTTCGTCGGCACCATCGACCAGCCGCGCCTGGCGCGCATAACGGTAGATCCATTCGAGCACCGTGTCCTTCGAATAGCCACGCGCGCCGTTGATCTGGATCGCCACGTCAGCGGCGTCATGCAGCACGTTGGCGACCTGCACCTTAGCCATCGACACTTCCTTGCGGGCGAAGCTGCCGCGGTCGAGCTCCCACGCCGCCTTCATCACCAGCATGCGGCCGATCTCGATGCGCATGGCGAGATCGCCGAGCTTGAGCTGGATGCTCTCGCGGTCGGCGAGCCTGACGCCGAAACCGTAGCGCTCGGCGGCATAGGCGCGCGCGATCTCGACACAGCGCTTGGACAGGCCGAGCCAGCGCATGCAATGGGTCAGGCGTGCCGGCCCAAGCCGCACCTGGGTGACCTTCATGCCCCTGCCCTCGCCGGCAAGCAGGTTTTCGACAGGAATTTCGAGCCCGTCAAATTCCAGCTCGCAATGGCCGCCATGCTCCTCCGGGCCCATGATCTCGATGCGGCGCGTGATCTGCCAGCCGGGCTGGTCCTTGTGGAACATCAGCGCCGACAGTCCGTTGCGCGGATCATCGGAGGTCCGGGCGATCAGGATGAAGTGGCTGGCGTCTTCCGCGCCTGTGATGAACCATTTGCGGCCGGTGACGACATATTTGTCGCCGCGCTTCTCGGCACGGGTGGCGATCATCGACGGGTCTGAGCCGCCGCCGGGATGCGGCTCGGTCATGGCGAAGGCTGAGCGCACCTTGCCCTCGACGATCGGCTTCARCCATTTTTCCTTTTGCTCGGGCATTCCGAGCGCTTCCAGCACCATCATGTTGCCATCGTCGGGCGCCGCCGAATTGAAGACGACCGGGCCGAAGATCGATCGGTTCATCTCCTCGTAGCAGACCGCCATGCCCATCTTGCCGAGGCCAGCACCACCGGTCTCCGGCTTGAGCTGGAGGCACCACAGGCCGGCGGCCCTTGCCTTGGCGCGAAGAGTTTCGAGCAGCGGCAGGGCGATGTTGCCATGCTCGTCATAGGACGCTTTGTCGGCCTCCACGGGCAGCATCTCGCGCGCCACAAAATCGGCGATGCGGGTGCGATAGTCTTCAACGCGGGCGGGGATGTCGAAATTCATGACGGCACTCACAATGATGAAACGAGATGGCCGCCGTCGACCTCGATCGACGAGCCGGTGATGTAGCTGCCGGCGGCGGAAGCGAGCAAAAGCAACGCGCCGTCGAGCTCTCCCGGCTGGCCGAGCCGGCGCTGCGGAATGCGCTTGATGAGGTCAAGTCCGGCAGCAGAGGTAAAGAACTCGCGGTTGATGTCAGTCTCGATATAGCCGGGGCACAGTGAATTGACGCGAATGCCCTCGCGCGCCCATTCGAGTGCCAAAGCCTTGGTCAGCTGGATCACGCCTGCCTTGGAGGCAGCATAGGCGCTGAGATTGCCGGCGACACGGTGGCCGAGGATCGAGGCGATGTTGACGATCGCCCCGCCCCGGCCGGACGCTTTCATTCCGCGCGCCACCGCCTGGGCAACGACAAACACACCCTTTAAGTTGGTGTCGAGCACGCGATCCCATTCGGCCTCGTCGAGGTCAAGCGCGCGAGCTGCGCCTGAAATGCCGGCATTGTTGATCAATATGTCGAAGCTTTTGCCCGCCAGTGCCGCCGCCACCGAGGCGCTGTCGGTAACGTCCATCTGGATCGCGCTGGCTTGGCCGCCTGAAGCTGCGATGCTGGCGCAAGCTTCGTTCAGTGCCTCGCGTCGGCGCGCGGCGAGCGTGACGGCAATACCTTGGCTTGCGAGCAGTTCGGCGAAATGCAGGCCTAGCCCGCCCGAGGCTCCGGTGATGAGGGCGGATTTTCCCTTGAGATTGTTGAACGGCATCAGTGATCACCTCAAAAATCGAGCGAGCGCTCGTTTTCTTTATTCGCCTACCTCCCCTTTTGCAACTGTCCAATTGCTGATATCTCGGCACGGATGATGCTGCAC
>NZ_JBFUKO010000501.1:0-4102 GCF_056400805.1 Aminobacter sp. P4_H6_2 | reverse complement strand
GCCCTGTGGTGCGCGCGGGTTTTCAAGTCGGCGCAGAATCCCAATTTGCAAGTGCAGGAAGACGAGCATGGAAATCCTGAGCCAGATCCTGGCGCGCAATGCGCGGCTGATCGGCGACCGCCGCTTCATCGTGACCGACAAGGAAACGATTACATATGCGCGCTTCGGCGAACTGACCGCGCAGCTTGCCAATGTGCTGGCCTCGCGTGGCGTCACCAGGGGCGACCGCGTCGGGCTGTATCTGCCGAGCACGCCGATGATGGCGATCGGTTTTTGGGCCTGCCAGCGCCTCGGCGCGGTCCCCGCGCCGCTCAGCGCCATGTTCCGACACGCCGAGCTGCGCAAGATCGTCACACAAACCGGCATGAAGGCACTCATAGCCGACGGTTCGACCTGGCCTTACTTCTCCGAGATTCGCGACGAATTTTCCGAGCTGAGGCACTGTCTGGTTGCATCCGGCGAAGCTGACGCCGACGACCTTGGCACCCTGATGGCCGAAGCCCCTTCGACCTTCGACGATGCGCCTTGCGATATCAACGATATCTGCGCCCTGTTTTTCACCTCCGGCACCACCGGCGCGCCAAAGGGGGCGGCCCAGTCACAGTTCAACCAAAGTTCGACGCTGCGCGACATGATGGTTTCGCACCGTACGCGCTTTGCTGAGGAAACCTATCTCTGCGCGGTGCCGCTGTTCACCAATTTTGGCCTGACGGTGACGCTCAATTTGTGCCTCTACACCGGCGGCACCATCGTTTTGCACGAGCGCTGGGACACTGGCCGCGTTCTGGCCGACATCAGCAAGCACAAGGCGACCTATTTCGGCGGTACGCCGACCATGTATGTCTACATGGTCAACGAGGTCGACCCGACCAGGCACGACCTGTCCTCTCTGCGCATCTGCACCACCGGCGGCTCGCCGGTTCCGCAGCCGGTTATCCGCCGTTTCGAGGACCTCTCCGGCGCGCGCGTCACGCAAGTGTATGGCTCGACCGAAACCAGCGGCCAGAACGTCATGGAACCCACCGCTGGCATCCGCAAGGCGGGCTCCGCCGGATTGCCGGTCGGCAGTTCGCGTATCTCCATCCTCGACGACGACGGTAATCCGGTGCCCCAGGGCGAGATCGGCGAAGTCATTATCTCGGGCGATTGCGTAGCCCAGGGCTACTGGCAGGACGAGAAGGCAACGACCGAAGCCTTTGGCAATGGCGGCTGGAAGTCAGGCGATCTCGGCTATGTCGACGAGGACGGCTATCTGTTCATCGTCGACCGCAAGAAGGACGTCATCATTGCTGGCGGCCACAATGTCTATCCGCTCGAAATTGAAGCGCTGCTCTACAAGCACCCAGGGGTCGCCATGTGCGCGGTCGTTGGTGCGCCCGACGAGAGCAAGGGTGAAATCCCCGTAGCTGTCATCGTCAAGGCTGAGGGCCAGGAGGTCAGCGCCGAGGAAATCACGCGCTACTGCCGCGAAAACCTTGCCGCCTACAAGGCACCCCGCGCCATCCACTTCATCGACAAAATGCCTGTCGAAGCCGCCAAGATCCGCAAGCGCGAGCTTGTTCTGGCACTGCATGAGAACCGCATGGACGACTTTCGCAACACGTGATCCTGTTAGCTTATCGCAATGAAAAGGCCGCTCCGATCAGGGGCGGCTTTTATCATCAGATCAATGTGTTGGAATAACTGCCTAATCAATCGTCAAAGCGGCCTCAGGCGCTGGCCACATCGCCTGCGCCGCCGAATACGCTCCAGCCGCCATCCACTGGCAGCACCGCACCGGTAATGTAGGACGCCCAGTCCGACAGCAGGAACACCGCGGCCCGCGCCATCTCTTCCGGTACGGCCAGGCGGCCGAGCGGCGTGCGCTTTTCCAATATGGTCGGATCGAATGCCTTGCGCTCGAGCAGCGCCTCGACCATCGGCGTGCGAGTATAGGCCGGGGCGATGGCGTTGACGCGGATGCCCTGAGGCCCCCACTCGCAAGCAAGCGTATGCGTCAGATGATTGATGCCAGCTTTCGCCGCAGCGTATGCCGACCGGCGCGGAAAGCCACCAAGCCCGACAATGGAAGAGACATTGACGATCGAACCGCTCTTTTGCTCCAACATTGGCCGTGCCGCCGCCCGGCACATCAGATAGGTGCCACGCAGATTGACGTCGATGACGCGCTGCCAGCGCTCGACAGACTGCTCGTGGACAGGCAGCAAATCGTCGCCGATCCCGGCCGAATTGAAAACAAGGTCGAGGCCGCCCAGCGCGGAGATGGCCTCTGCAACCATCCGTTCGCTGTCGGCTTCACTTGAGACATCGCCTTGGGTGATGGCCTTGGCGCCGGTCCGCGCTTGTGCCTCGTCCAATTTACCTCGGTCGAGGTCGGCAATGACAATTTCGGCGCCAAGATCGTGGAGCAGCTTCGCCGCCGTTTCCCCGATGCCGCTTGCGCCACCCGTCACCAGTGCACGCTTGCCATCGAGCCTGATTGCCGGTGCAGCCATCGTCAAGCGTCCGGATCGCCGCCGTCTTCCGCATCCTGGCGGAAGTGATAATCGGGCTGCCATTCAGCGCGTGGCTGCATATGCAGTAGCCAATAGGCGTCGGCGACCAGATCGTGATCATAGGGTGTGCCCGCTTGCATCGTGCCATGGATGGCGACGGTGCAGACATGCACGCCTGCCTCGGACATCTCCTTTTCGAGCGAAAGCCCGAGGCTACGTAGCGCCGCCTTGCCAAGCGAGGTCACGCCCCACTCAATCCATGGGCCGAAAGCCAGCACGCCACCGGTGAGCAGGATCGTGCCTCGACAGCGTTCGATCATGTCAGGCGCCACCGCCTGCGCGGCATGTAGCGCGCCGGCAACATTGGTCTTCAAGGCATCGAAGAGGTAGTCGACGCTCGCTGGTTCGCCACGCGCCTTCCAGCCGTCGGCGGTGCCGTATTTCACCTCTCCCATGCGGGACGGCGTTACGAACCGCGCCGGCTCGATGATCGCTGCATTGTAGACCAGCACCTCGGGTGCACCGTGCCGTTCACGGATCGCGGCATGCACCTTGTCCATCTGTTCGGGGTTGCCGGCATCGCCGACAAAGCCAGCCACGTCCAAACCTTCCGCGCGAAGCTCCAGCTCGTGGCGTCTGATTGCCTCGGCGCGGCGACCTACAAAGGCCACCTGATGGCCTTCACGCGCGAACTTCTTGACCAGCGCCTGACCGAGACCCGGCCCCATGCCTATGACAACGGTGGATGGCGCGCTCATTGCGCCACCTTTGCCTTGGCTGTGGCGTCTGTGCCTTGGGTCTTGCGTTCGGCCCGGTTTGCCAGGAACTCTTCCAGCGTCCCGATCACGCCCTTGCGCAGGAACAGCACGCAGAGAACGAAGATCACGCCCTGGATCACCACCACCCACGCGCCGAAGGTCGCCAATTCGCGCTGCAGCGTAACCAGCACCGCCGCACCGACCACCGGCCCGAGCAGCGTGCCGACACCGCCTATCAGCGTCATCAAGAGCACGTCGGCCGAAGTCATGAAGAACACGTCGGCAAGCGAGGCGAGCTGGAATATGATCGCCTTCATCGATCCAGCCAGGCCCGCCAGCATCGCCGACAAGGTGAACGCGATCAGCTTGAACCGGTCGGTCGAATAGCCGAGCGAAATGGCGCGCGGCTCGTTCTCGCGGATCGACTTCAGCGTCTGGCCGAAAGGCGAATGGATGATGCGGTAGACGAAGGCGAATCCTGCCAGGAACACCGCCAGCGTCACGTAATACATGTTGAACGTGTTGGAGAGGTCGACCACGCCGAACAGCGTGCCGCGCGGCACCGACTGGATGCCGTCCTCGCCATGTGTCCAAGGTGCCTGCACCGCATAGAAATAGATGATCTGGGCAAGCGCCAGCGTGATCATGGCGAAGTACAACCCCTGGCGGCGGATCGCGAGCCAGCCAAACAGCACGCCGACCGCCGTTGCAGCTGCGACACCCATCAGAATGCACAGCTCGGTCGGCAGACCCCAGGCGGCAGCGGCATGCGCCGTCACATAGGCTGATGTGCCGTAGAAAGCGGCATGGCCGAAAGCAAGCAGGCCGACATAGCCAAAGATCAGATTG
>NZ_JBFUKO010000500.1:0-4104 GCF_056400805.1 Aminobacter sp. P4_H6_2 | reverse complement strand
GTCGACCTCGAGCACGACATCGGCGCCGATGCGGCCCGAGCCGGGGATCGATGGCCCGCCGGTGTGAGTCATCGAGGTCATGCCATATTTGCGCGCCCAGGCGATCATCTGCTTTCCGGTCGGGCCGTCCTTGACGCCGCCGAGGCCGACTTCGCCGATCAGCGTCACGCCGGCTTCGGCGAGCTCGCGGAAATCGTTTTCGGTCATGCCGTGTTCGAGCACAGGCGCGCCGGCGATGATCTTCATGCCACTCGGACGGAAATTGGCGAAAGTCCGCTGTGCCGCGATCCCCAGCGCCTTGATGCCGACGATGTCACGCGGCCGGCCTGGATAATGCGCCTCGCCGGCCGAGATGATGGTGGTGACGCCGCCATGTAGCGTCGAATCGATCCAGCCGATCTGGTTCTGGCGCGGGGTCCAGTCACCGGCAACGGGGTGGACGTGGTTGTCGATCAGGCCGGGGGTTACGACGCAACCCTGCGCGTCAATGGTGCTGGTCGCACCGTCGAGATCGAGGTCGGTTGCCTTGCCGACCGCAGCGATGCGGCCGTCGACGACGAYGATAGTATCGGCATCGAGGATCGGCTGGGCGAGGTCGCCGCTGAGCATCAGGCCGATGTTGCGAATGACGAGCTTGTCGGTGACGGGGGCCTTGGTTTGCGGTTCAGGCGACATCGATGGCATTCCTTGCGTCTGTTTGGGGCATGAGGCGGTCGATCCGGCCCAAGGCCGGCAATCGGTCGCTTCGGAGAATGGTCTGGTGAAGGGGCGCTAGCCGCTCATTTGCCTTCGGCGCCGCCCGGCTCGTCGCCGCTGATGCGCTGGAGCAGCCTGAGCAGCGTCACTTGTTCGGCCGCCGTCAGCGGCGAAAGCAGCTTCTGGCCGACCTCGACGCTGCGCTCGAGCCGGTCGAGCGTGTAGCGCGTGCCTTCGTCGGTCAGAGTAATGATCGTCAGGCGCTGGTCGGTCTCGGAGGCGCTGCGCTTGATCAGCCCCTGCTTCAAAAGCTTGCGCACCACAAGGCTGATGGTCGAGGGATCCATCGCCGTCATGCGGCCGAGATGGTTCTGCGAAACCTCGCCATGCTTGAGCACCGTGGCAAGGGCCGCGAACTGCGTCGGCGACAGGTCCTCACCGGCCATGACCTGCTGGAAGCACAACGTGGCGCGCTGATGGGCGCGGCGCACGACGTGGGCGGGATGGAGGTCTAGGTCGTAACCGGTCTTGGTGTATCGGGTCATTGTCTCTTCGCGGCTCAGCGGCTTGTTGGCCACTTCTGCCGTCTTGCGCTTGAATTTCCGGGCTTCGTCGAGGGTTGTCACGGCGCTTCCAACTCCTGGCTTGAAACCTGAGATTCGCCGACCCCAGAGGTTATGCGGCGATGTTGACGTTTTCGACGAAAACGCCGTCGCGCAGCGCTTTCACCACACTTTCGGCATCGCTGACGACGCCGAAATGGGTCGAGATGTCATAGAGCGTGCTTTCCTGCTCACGCGGACCGGTGGCAGCACAGCAATCGGCGGGCACCACGACTTCGTAGCCGTTGAAGAACGCATCATGCACGGTCGAACGCACGCAGATATTGGTGACCACGCCAAAGACGATGATCTGGTCGACCATCATGTCCTTCAGCGTCATGTCGAGATCGGTCTGGAAAAACGACGAATAGCGACGCTTGATGATGTGGATCTCGTCGTCGCGGGCGCCGAGATCGTCGATGATCTCAGTGCCCCAGGTGCCTTCGACGCAATGCGGCGCGCGTTTCAGCCACTCGCGGTCGCGGCGCATGTTGCGGCGATGCGCATCATGCACCCAGATCACGGGCGCACCGGCGGCACGCGCCGCCTCGATCACGCTCAGCTGTGGACCGACAAGCGCTTCATAGCCCGGCAGCACCATGGCGCCGCCCGGCTTGCAGAAGTCGTTGATCATGTCGACGACGATTACCGCCACGCGCACCGGGTCGATCTTGATCCCGGCGTCCTGGCGATGTGACGAAAAGCTGTCCAGTGGCATGATCCTACCTTTTCAGCGAACTGCCGATTGTTGGTGGTCATACAAAAAACCGTGACGACTTCCAAGTCAATCCTTGAGCTTGCTGCTTGTCACAATATGGCGGACCGAAGCACCTTGCCATGCGACTTGCGACTATGCCCGGTGCTTACCCCTGTGCCAAGAAATGCATTGACAAGCAGGGCGGTTTGCGGTGTCCGATTGTTTGACCATCAACGATATTTGCCGAGTGGCCACGTGACCGACAAGAGGAGCCAGAGATGAAAATCGTCATTACCGGATCGAGCGGACTGCTTGGCCGCCATGTCGCCTCAGCCTTTGTCGCCGCCGGCCATGACGTGCTCGGCATCGACGCCGTCGCCCCTGCCGATTGCACATGGACCCATATCAGCGCCGACCTCACCGATCTCGGCCTGACACTGCAGCTGATCCGCGACTGCGATGCCGTCGTCCACATCGCCGCGATCCCGCGCCCGCTCGGCAAGGCGCCGGCTGAAGTGTTCAAGACCAATATGGCGATCGCCTACAATGTCATCGAGGCGGCGGCTCTTTCTAAAGCCAGGCGCTTCGTCTACGCCTCGTCCTTCAGCGTGCTCGGTTATCCCTTTGCCGAAAACTTCGTCGACCCGGCCTATCTGCCCATCGACCACAACCACCCGATCGGCGCGCAGGACGCTTATGGCCTGTCGAAATGGCTCGGGGAAGAAATCGTCGAGGCCGCCGTGCGCCGTGGCGCGTTTACGGCCGTCAGCCTGCGCATGCCCTGGATCCAGACGCCGGAGAGTTTCTTCGACAGCGTCGGCCCGCGCCGCAACCTCGCCGATGCCGCGCGGGACCTGTGGAGCTACCTCGACGCACGCGACGCCGCCGACGCCTTCATCAAGGCGCTGGCTTGGCAGGGCGAGGGCCATCTGCGCACCTTCCTCAGCGCCGCCGACACCTATTCGGAAGAGCTTACGGACGCGTTGGTCAAGCGCGCCTTCCCGGCAACGCCGCTGAAGCATCCGCTTTCGGGCCATGATGCGGTCATCGGCAATACGCATGCGCTGGAAACACTCGGCTTTGCGCCGCGCCATTCCTGGCGCGCTTACGGCAAGTAAACACAGGAGACCAAGATGATGCGTTTCGAAGGCAAGGTCGTTCTGGTCACCGGTGGTGGCGGCGCGATCGGTAGCGCCGCAGTGCGCCGTTTCATCGATGAAGGTGCCCGCGTGTCGGTCGTCGACCTCGACGGCGATCGCGCGACACAGGTCGCTTCGGCATTTGGCGACAAGGCCATTGCCATCACCGCTGACGTTTCCGACGAAACTGCCGCCCGCGAGGCGGTAGCAAAGAYGGTCGAAGCCTTTGGCCGCCTCGACGCGGTGTTCAACAATGCCGGCATTTCCGGCAAGGTCGCGCCTGTCCACGAACTGCCCGTCGAAGACTGGGACCGCATCGTGCGGATCAATCTTCGCAGTATGTTCCTGGTGCTCCAGGCCTCGCTCAAGGCGATGATTTCCGCCGGCATCGAAGGCTCGATCGTCAATATGGGCTCGTCGATGGCCGGCTGGGACGTGCTGTCGGGTGGCGCCGGTTATGCCTCAACCAAGCATGGCGTCGTTGGCCTGACCCGTGTCGCAGCGCTCGACGCCGCCGCTTACGGCATCCGCGTCAACGCCATCTGCCCTGGTGTCATCGAAACAACGCTTGGCGTGCCGTCAAACGACCGCGAGGCCTATGCCGCCGGCATCCAGCGCTTTGCCGACCGCATCCCGCTGCGCCGCATCGGCCAGCCCGAGGACGTGGCGGCGGCCGTCGCCTTCCTCGCCTCCGACGAAGCGCGCCACATCACCGGTGTCGACTGGCTGATCGATGGCGGACAGACCTTGCAGAGCTTCGCCAACGCGCCCGACGCCGGCAGCTATCCGCGTCACCGCAAGCCGAACTGAGCCGAACAAGTGCGCTTCAGGCCGACCGCATGGCTTGTCCGGCGGTCGGCCTTTTTGTAGGCGTCACGGTGTTCGGAAAATGGCCTTTGGCCTACCAATTCGTAATGCGCAGGCGATGTCGCGGCAATATCCGCCTGCCACTGTCGCTCCTGTCTCAGCC
>NZ_JBFUKO010000499.1:0-4107 GCF_056400805.1 Aminobacter sp. P4_H6_2 | reverse complement strand
CGGCGGCATGGGCTGAACGGCCGGTAAAATGGAAATCGATCATTGTGACAGCAAGCGACATCGACGGAATAACGCCGTTGAAGGACATCGGGTGCCAGCAGAGTGCAATATCGACGTCTGCAAACATGCCGTCACGGACCAGGAAAGTCTTAGCGGCGCCACCTTCTTCCGCCGGGCAACCATAATATCGCACGCGCCCAGGAATGTTGTTTGCATCCAGAAAATCCTTGACCGCGGTCGCTGCCAAAAGGGCGCCGGCACCTAGAAGGTTGTGGCCGCAGCCGTGACCGTTCCCCCCTTCGTCCTCGGGTTCAGGATAATCGATACCAGCTCTCTGGCTCAGCCCTGGAAGAGCATCGAATTCCCCAAGGATCGCGATAACCGGACCATCTGCACCGGCCTCGCCCATTAGGGCTGTTTTGATATTGCCGAGCGACGCGACGACGCGGAACCCTTGCGTCTCGAGCATCTCGCGATGGGCCGCAGAAGACAGATGTTCCTCAAAAAGCAGTTCCGGTGTAGCCCAGACCCGGTCACTCAGGTCCTCGAATTCCGAGCGCTTCGCTTCAACCAGTTCCCATACCGACTGACTATTTTTCAAATCACGCCTCCTCGAGCGTAATCGTCTTCATTTGGGCGAGCGTGCGCGAGGGTAGGAAATCCTCACCGCAGCTCCGCGCGCGAAATCAGTTTGAGTTTGCCGACCCGAAGGCCCCTTACTTGGCTTGCAGGAGCTTTATGTAGCGTTTGAGGTGACGGTGCATCGCATCCTTGGCGCCCACCGAATCCTTGGCCTTGATGGCTTGAAAGATGCGCTCGTGATCCAGAATCTGGATTTCCGCATGCTGCTCAATGTCTACTTTGTCTTCCATCGCCCCAATGATGGGAGTGCGAAGGCGCTTCCAAAGGTGATGTACTATGGAAGCAGTTAGTAAGTTTCCCGATGCAGCAGCAATGGCGAAGTGAAATCGTCCGTCCGCATCGTTGGCAATATTGGACCGTCGCATCGTGTGCTCTTCGAAATCCTTCCAAGAGGTTTCAATGGCGACGCGCATGGCTTCAAGGTCACTGTCGCTGGCGTGTTCAGCTGCTGCCGCCGCAGTTTCACCCTCGATGAGCAGTCTGGTCTGCATGATCTCGGCAGGCATATGACCAGGGCTGAACAGGTGGTCAAGCTCAGTCGCGGCATCAGGCTGCCGACAGACATAGCTGCCCGACCCACCCCGGATCTCAATCAGGCCCTTGATTTCAAGCGCTATCAATGCCTCACGTATGGTTGGCCGTGAGACCTGGAGCGTCTCCGCCAGCATTCGTTCCGTTGGCAAACGATCTGATGCTGAGAACTCACCCGCGCTGATGCGGCGCGCAAGGTCCACGGCAACTTTCTGATACAGGCGGCTGTTAGTCTGGATGCTGGTCATACGTCTCAGTATTTCATTAAACGACTGATTTCAAAGCCGTCGTTCGGTCTTTGCATCGAAAACGGAGCTGTTCTGCATATCAAGATAGAGCTTCTGAGTGGAACCTATGTTCGGTGTCCGGTTGGACCGGAAGCGCCCCACCAGGGCTTGATCCTCGAGTTTGAACCATGCCAGCACATCACCACCAGTCAGTTCGGTGCGCGTGACATCAAGATCAACTTCAAGGTAATGCGCTCCCTCTACACGTTCCTTTGATCTGTATACATTTTCAGGTCGAATTCCCAAGATGATCGGTTGCGCCTCCACAGGACGTTCGGCGTCAAAAGCGTAACCGGCCAGAGATATCAGGCTGCTTCCAATCCGGATGTGGGGAAGAGTATTGATCTGAGTGAAAACGCCTTCCAGAAAGTTCATTTTCGTTAGCCCTACAAAGGCGGCAACGAACATGTTCTGCGGACGGTGATAGACGTCATAAGGCGTGCCGAACTGTTGTACGCGCCCATGGTCGAGAACGGCGACTTTTGTCGCCATCGACATGGCTTCGATCTGGTCATGGGTGACCAGCACGAAAGTCGCGCCAAGTTCCTTGTGCAGGTCCCTCAATTCCTCGCGCATCTGGTTGCGCAGCTTGGCATCCAGGTTAGACATCGGCTCATCAAGCAAGAAGATGTCGGGGTTGCGTACAAGTGCCCGGCCGATAGCAACACGCTGGCGCTGACCGCCCGAAAGTTGCCAGGGTCGACGCTTCAAAAGATCGGAGATCCTGAGCAGGTTGGCGACCTTGGCAACCTGCTTCCGCCTCTCTTCCTTTTTGACGCCCGCGCATTCGAGGCCAAAACTGATGTTCCGCTCTACCGTCATCGTCGGGTAGAGCGCATAGGATTGAAAAACCATCGCCACGTTGCGCGCGCTGGGATCGACCTTGGTGACGTCCCGATCCTTGATCAGGATGCGGCCGCTCGTCGTATCCTCGAGCCCGGCGATGCAGTTCAAAAGCGTGGACTTGCCACACCCGCTGGCCCCCAGGAGAACAAGGAAATCGCCGTTTTCGATTGTGATGTTGATGTCCTTGAGGACTTCAACCATTCCGTAGGTCTTGCTGATATTGGTAAGTTCTAGTGACACATTATTATCCCTTGACCGCGCCTTGTGTCAGCCCGCGCACGAAAAACTTTCCAGCGACCAGAAACAGCAGCAAAGTTGGCAATGCAGAAATCATCACCGCAGCGATGTTCACATTGTATTCTTTGACCCCATACGAGGAGCCCACGATGTTCTGGACGGCAGCCATGATCGGCTTCTTGCCGGTTTCGCCAAACGTCAGTGCAAACAGGAAGTCGTTGTAGACCCCGGAGAAAACCAGGATGACCGCCACCACGACAATCGAGGGCGAAAGGGGCAAGATGATATGGAAGAAGATCTTGAAGAACCCCGCGCCATCCATTATCGCCGCCTTCACCAGTTCGTTGGGCAAGGTGACGTAATAGTTGCGAAATAACATAGTTGTCAGCGGAATGCCGTAGATTGTATGGATCAGGATCAAACCAAGCGTGGTTCCGAAGATATTGAGCTCACGCAGTGTGATCGCCAAAGGAACCAGAAACAGCTGTAGTGGAATGAAGCTGCCGATTAGCAACAGACCAAACAGGATGTCTGCGCTCCGGCTCCGCCACTTGGCCATCACGTAGCCATTAAGTGCGCCAAACAACACTGCCAGGATCACCGCCGGGATCGCGATTTCGAATGTAGCGATAAAATAGGGGCGAATCCCCTCGCAACTCATGCCTGTGCAAGCACCGGACCAGGCCTTGATCCAAGGCTCGATCGACCAGACCTGCGGCAGTGCAATGATTGAGGAGTTACGCACTTCATCGAGCGGTTTGAACGATGCGACAACCATGACGTAGACCGGTGCCAGGAAGTAGAGTGCAAACAGAAAGAGTGCAGCGTAATAAAAGGCAGAGCGGATTGTGTATCGGAATTTCATGCCTCTTTGCTCCGCAATTCGTAAATGAGATAGGGCAGGATAATCGCGATCATGGTCGCCACCATCACGACGGCACCGGCAGCACCTCGACCAATCTCGCCGCGCTGAAAGAAGTATTCAAAGACATAGCGCGCTGGAACGTCGGAGGCGAAACCAGGCCCACCATTGGTCAGCGCCACCACTACGTCGAAACTGCGCACCACCTGGAACCCTAAGAGCATCACAGCTGTCAGCAACGTGGCCCGAAGCTGCGGAAAGATAATGCTGACATAGACGCGCCAAACCGGAATATTGTCGATTTTGGCGGCCTTCCACAGTTCCACATCCGTCGATTTTATGCCGGACAGAAACAGGATCATAATCAGTCCTGTTCCGTGCCAGATGGCAGCAAACGCCACAGCATAAATGGCGCGGTCGGGTGAAACCAACCAGTCAAACTTGAAGTTTTCGAACCCGGCGTCGCGCACAATCTGCTGAATGCCACTGGTCGGATTGAGCAACCATTGCCACGACAAGCCTGTGACCACCAGCGAGAGTGACATCGGGTAAAGATAGACAGTCCTGAAAAGGGTTTCGCCTTTCGTCAGCCGGTCTAGCAGGACAGCCAGGATGGCTCCCCCTGCTATGCAGCCGAACAGATACAGGCCACCGAAGATGAACATGTTTCTGTAGGCAACCCACCACCGGTGGTCGGCAAAC
>NZ_JBFUKO010000498.1:0-4109 GCF_056400805.1 Aminobacter sp. P4_H6_2 | reverse complement strand
CCGCACTTGCCATCGAGCTGATCTCGCTGGCACTCGGCTTCTGGACACCGTGGCATGGCGCCTCGTCGACCGCCGATTGGGACGTCGACGGCGGCCATATGGCTGAGCGCAGCGCGCTGTTCATCATCATAGCGCTCGGTGAATCGATCCTGGTTTCGGGCGCGACCTTCGCCGAACTCGAATGGAACTGGATCAACCTCGCGGCATTCCTGACGACCTTCTTCGCCTCAGTCGCCATGTGGCTGATCTATTTCAACGTTGGCCAGGAGGTTGCGCATCACAAGATCGCCGAGGCCGCCGACAGGGGGCGGATCGCGCGCGTTGCCTATACCTACATTCCCGTCGTGCTGGTTGCCGGAATTATCGTGGTGGCGGTGTCGGACGAATTGGTGCTGGCCCATCCGCTCGGCAATTCTGAAGCCGCCGTGATCTGGACCTCGGTCGGCGGATCGGCGCTGTATCTGTTCGGCAATCTTTTGTTCAAGCGCTACGTCACTGGCAGGACACCGCTGTCGCATCTGATCGGCATCGCCATCCTCGCGGCCCTGGTGCCGCTCGCCAGCCACATGTCGCCGCTGCTTGTGGGTGCCGCGACGACCGTCGTGATGGTGCTGGTCACGGTGCTTGAACTGCGCGGCCAGCCGGGGCGGCATTCCAAGACTTGACTGCGGGCCGCCATGACCCTCCATTCGAACCATCAGATTTTGGAAAGCATCGCATGATCCTCATCGGCCAGTTTGACTCACCTTTTGTTCGCCGCGTCGGCGTAGCGCTCAGGCTTTACGGCCTGCCGTTCAAGCACGAGCCGTGGTCGGCCTTTGGCGACGCCGACAAGATCCGTGCCTACAACCCGCTGACGCGGGTGCCGACGCTGGTGCTTGATAATGGCGAGGTGCTGATCGAAAGCCATATCATCCTCGACTATCTCGACAGCCTGGCGCCCGCTGGGCAAGCGATGTTCCCCACGGCTGAGCCGGCCCGGCATCAGGCGTTGAAGATCGCCTCGCTGGCGATGGGCGTCGGCGAAAAGGCCGTCAGCCTGTTTTACGAAAAGCGGCTGCACACGCAGGTGTCGGACGTCTGGGTGGAGCGCTGTCGCACGCAGATAGCGTCGGTTCTCGAAGTGCTCGAAGCCGAGCGGACCAAGCGGGGCGGGGACTACTGGTTCGGCGACCGCATCGGTCATGCCGATATCGCAGTGACTGTCGTGCTGCGTTTCATCAATGACGCACATCAGGGGTTGCTGGATATGGCCGATTTCCCTGCACTCGCCAGGGATGCAGCACGGCTCGAGGCCATGCCGGTGTTCCAGGAGATCAGCCAGGAGTTCATCCCGCCGGCTTGAATTACCTGTAGCGCTGCTGTTCGATTACAGCGAAACGTTTGAGGAAAGCATCCTGCACGCGTTTTGCCGGCTGTGGCGCGAGATCGAGCCCATCGGCTGTGATGCCGCGCGGGCGCCCGAAGAACTCGGTTGCCTCTGAAACCGCAAAGCCGGCAAGCATCGTCGCCTCGAAATAGGCTGATATCTGGTCGGCGCGCTTGATGTCTTTCTTCAGGCCCTGTCCGATTTCGGTGGGCAGGCCGAAGCGCAAATGGATGGCATGCTGGAGGCGCTCCTCGCACGATTTGTAGCCGCCGCCGACCACCGATTTGAACGGCGAGATCATGTCGCCGATGACATATTCGGGCGCGTCATGCAGCAGCGCGGCAAGCTGCGCGTCGGGCGAAGCGTCCGGCTCGATGGCGCGAAAAATCTGYTCGACCAAAAGCGAATGCTGCGCCACCGAAAAGGCGTGGTCGCCGGAAGTCTGGCCGTTCCAGCGGGCGACACGCGCGAGGCCGTGCGCGATGTCAGATATCTCGATGTCGAGCGGCGAGGGGTCGAGCAGGTCGAGCCTGCGGCCCGACAGCATGCGCTGCCAGGCGCGCGGTGGGGCGCCGGGACGGTCGGCCATGTCTCAGGCTTCTTCCGCGCTGGTGGCTTCGGGATAGGTGAAGCTCGCCCAGGCGGGGATTTTAAGCGACACAACAATGTCGCCGGCGGTGATTTCGGTGCCGGCGTCGAGTGCCGCCTTGACCCTGTCGATGCGGGCGATGGCAAGGCCGCTGGCGCCCGAAGCGGAACCGAGCGTGCCCAAAACCTTGCCGTCGGCCTTGAGTTCGGTACCGGCGGCGGGCAGGTTCGAGCCGGCCGAAACGAGCAGCACGCGGCGGCGCGCCGTGCCGCGATGCTGCATGCGCGAGACGACCTCCTGGCCGATGAAGCAGCCTTTCTTAAAGCCGACCCCGCCCATCTGGTCGAGCAGCACGTCATGCGGGAAGGCGTCGCTCAGTGCGTAGTCGGGCCCGCTTTCAGCGACACCGTTGGCGATGCGGAAGGCATGCCAGTCGGCCTCACTGGCATCAGCAACGGGCGCATCGCCGTAGATACGGGTGACTGGCGTCGGAAAACGGCTGTCGCGGACGGTCTTGCTTGAATCAGTTTGCGAAGCGGCTGATTCGAATTGCCACGAAACGGCGACAACTGACTGATCCTGCTTGGAAATATCGGCCTTGGCGCGTAGTCGGTAAAGCATCAGGCGGCGGACGAAATCGTCCGCGATGTCGGCGCGACACTCCAGCCTGAGTGCGCTTTCGCCGCTTCGCGAGACCAGGAAATCGAACATGATCTTGYCTTGCGGGGAAAGCAGCGCGCCGGGTTTCGCCTCGTGCATGCCGAGTGCATCCAGATCAAGCGTCAGGATGTTTTGCAGGAAATGCTCGGCGTCGGGGCCGGAAACATCGATGATGGCGCGGTCTGCGAGGATGGCTGTCGGCATGGACCTGATCTTGCATTTCGGAGAGCCATTACGTAAGCCGCAGTCAATTCCCAGACAAGGGCACGCGCGACATGGCTACGACCTTCGATCTCATCCTCAAGGGCGGCACCGTCGTCAATCATGACGGCACCGGCGTCCGCGACGTCGGCGTGACCAATGGCAGGATCGCCGCCATCGGCGATTTGGGTAGCGCATCGGCCGGCGAGACCATCGACTGCCGTGGGCTGCACATCCTGCCCGGCGTGGTCGACTCCCAGGTGCATTTCCGCGAGCCAGGCCTCGAGCACAAGGAAGACCTGGAAACGGGTTCGCGCGCGGCCGTGCTCGGCGGCGTCACCGCCGTCTTCGAAATGCCCAACACCAACCCGCTGACGACCAGCGAAGCAGCACTCGCCGACAAGGTCAGCCGTGCGACGGCGCGCATGCATTGCGACTTCGCCTTCTGGGTTGGCGGTACGCGCGAGAACGCCAAGGATGTGGCCGAGCTGGAGCGCCTGCCGGGCGCGGCCGGCATCAAGGTGTTCATGGGCTCGTCGACCGGCGACCTTCTGGTCGAAGACGACGAGGGCGTGGCTTCCATCCTGCGCAATACGCGCCGCAGAGCCGCGTTCCATTCCGAAGACGAGTTCCGCCTGCGCGAACGCCTTGGCGAGCGCGTCGACAACGATCCGTCCTCGCACCCGATCTGGCGCGACGAGATCGCCGCCCTCCAGTGCACCGAGCGTCTGGTGCGCATCGCGCATGAGACCCGCGCGCGCATCCATGTGCTGCATATCTCTACGGCTGAGGAGATCGCCTTCCTCGAACACCACAAGGATGTCGCGACTTGCGAGGCGACGCCGCACCATTTGACCATGAGCTCGGACGACTATGCCAGGCTCGGCACGCTGCTGCAGATGAACCCGCCGGTGCGCAGCCCTCGCCATCGCGACGGCATCTGGCATGGCATCAGCCAGGGTTTGGTCGACGTGCTTGGCTCCGACCATGCGCCGCATACACTTGAAGAAAAGGCCAAGCCCTATCCGGCATCGCCTTCGGGCATGACCGGCGTGCAGACGCTGGTGCCGATCATGCTCGACCATGTGAACGCTGGAAGGCTGACGCTCGAGCGCTTCGTGGATCTCGCGAGCCACGGCCCGAACCGCATTTTCGGCATGGCACGCAAGGGCCGCATCGCCGCCGGCTATGACGCCGACTTCACCGTCGTCGACATGAAGCGCATCGAGACCATCACCAACGCCCAGGCTGGCTCGAAGGCCGGCTGGACCCCTTATGATGGCAAGCAGG
>NZ_JBFUKO010000497.1:0-4110 GCF_056400805.1 Aminobacter sp. P4_H6_2 | reverse complement strand
GAACCAAGGTCGATCGACGACAGGTTCAGGGGCACGACGTCTTCGGTTCGCAGATAGCGTCCACGGCCGTGGGTCGGCGTATCGCGTTCAAGGTCAAAGGCCGGCATGGGGTATCCGTCTGCATGGGGGAATGTGGAGTATGGTCGCCCCCCGGCTCTGATCGCCTCCACTACGCCCGGCATCTCGTAGTAGGCGAGTATCGCTGCGGTGTAGATTTTCTCGAATAGAACAGGGTTTGCCTCTTCAAACTGTCGAACAGCCGAGATGCGGCGTTCCGAAGCGGCGTTCAGTAGGCTGTCTGAATCAGAATCGAGCGCTGCAGCCAATTGTTCGATGGCGCGGGAGGGTTGATCGCCAAACAAGCGCAACAATACCACACCGTGGACGCCGACGTCGGAGGCTGAGGGCCAGCGACCGTCGCCTGGAATAAGCTCATCTACCAGGTGCCTAAGTATGGTCTCGTTCGCAATGGGCAAGTTATTTGGCTGCATTCTGAAACCTTTGCTTGCTGTGGCCGTGCAATCGTTGGGGGGCGTGGTTTGTGCCAAGAAGGAAAGCGCGCAAATTGAAGGGTCGATAGGTCAACGTGAATGGAAGGAACGCCGACCCGATGGCCCGTGTGGTTTCCACACTACGCATACTGACTGGTCAGTCAATAACTTTGTGGATGTCTTGCCTAGGTGGTACCGGCATGTGAGTTCTCGCCGAAGAGGAACGCACTGCTTCGGTGCAAAGGGCACTTGCCGAAACGGTCGAGAGCCCCGTTGGTCATCCGACCATTGTTGTATGTCGGCTTATCTAATTCTCGCCCCGAAACCGGACAGGCAGCTTTCGGCCCCAGGAATGCCAGTCAGCAATGCGCCCTCAATGTCGGTCGTAGAGAGCGGCTTTGCCATTTCCCAGTTGCAGACATCGCCGAGCGCGAAGTTGACGCTCGAGGTTAGACCTGCGACGTATCTCGCCTATTCAACCGAGTGGACCCAGATTACATTTAGGTCATCTCAATCGAATGCTGCTTGTGCATTGCCTTGTTTGACAGCCAGATCCGGGAAGCGTCTTTTCAGTTCTGGCGGGATTACACGCTCGCCATGCATGTTGACGAGATGAATAGACAGTCCCAGCAACACGTTCTTCTGGTGGTGCCGGCGCTCAAACTGGCGTGCAGAGACCCTATACAGATACATGAGCATGCGTTGCCCCTGGGCCATCGTCACAGCAGCCAGAACCGGCTTGAGCACCGCGGGGACAAGGCGGGCCTTAGGTGACAGGAAGAACAGGCCGACCCTGAGCCGGCTGGCCGGGTCAAGCGTATGAAGCTCGGCAGTCAGTTGGGCGACATCGCCGCGACGATCCGCGGCAAGCAAGGCAGTTCCCTTGATGACCAGAAGATAGATATGGAACTGCGATCCGGCCTCGCTGAGCYCGATGGCCCGGTCGTAGAGCTCGATCGCGCGTTCGATATCGCCCTGACTGGCGTGGATTTGCCCCTTCATGGCAAAGGCAGCAGCAAAGGCAGTGCTTGCGAGGAAGGCTTCGTCGGTGAGCCGGCAGGCCAGTTGCAGATGGCCTCGGTCGAGGAAGCGCAGAACTTTTGCGATTCCCATGAGGAGCATGGGCTTGCCCTCGGCTTTCGGCAGCGCCCCCAGCGCCAGCCGTTCAATCTCATCTTCGATGGACAGCCATTCGGCATCCGTGAGGGGCGGGGTACGCGGCATGAGCGGCGCCAGGATCAACTGCGCATAGCGATTGAGCGCGCACAGAACGGCAATGGTGGGATCATCGGGATTGGCTGCGTGAGCCGCTTCGAGCCTGGGCGCATTCTGGTGCCAGCTTTCGGAACCAGGCGAGACCAGTCGGGCCGCGTCGTGCAAGCGCAAATGCAATGGCCGATCGGTCGGCTCCGGGGGCTCGCCGTCGGGCAAGGCCGCATGGGTCCAGATCGACTGGACCAGAGATTGAGAGAAGGCTTCCAGATCCGCACTATGTGACGGACCTGACAAGGTGATCCGAAAGGGCGCAATCAACATATTGGTTCGGCCATCCCTGAGAACCAGCGCCATATGAACGTGCCCGCCGTCGGTCAGCAGGCTCACTTCCAGACTATGGGCAACGGTTCCTGCCGCGTCTTGCTCGAACCGCCACTGCGGCATGCATAGGACCTTACGCTGTTCCCCAAGCGCAGATCCAAGATGCTTCGCGAGGCTCTCGACGATCAACCGGAGTTGGCCCGTGTCCTGTGCGAGACCATAAGCAGGACCGATAAGCAGGAAGGCCGAGACGACTTCGGCCGCGACCGCATCGGCGACCCACAGATAGCCCTCGCCATACTGGGTCGCGATGAAACGAGGAGCGCGGGCATTGTCTCCCAGCCGCTTGCGCAGGCGGTTGATCAGATAGTCAACATTGCGTTCGCCGAGCGCTCCAGCGAGGTCACCCAGGCCTTCCAGCAATTGCGGTCGGGTAACCAGTTTGTGTGGCTGGCGGCTCAATTGCAGGATCAGGGCCCGCTCCTGCCGGGTCAGCCGCAGGACCGTTCCGTCATCTCTCGTTGCGGAGAGCATGTCGGGTTGGAACATCAGGTCGGCATAGCGCACGGATTGCATGGCTCTCCCGGTGGATTGGCGGGGGCAGAACCTAGCGTGGGCGCTGGTTCCTCAGGTTCTGCGACAATAGGCAGGTCAGTTCACGTCTAAAGTATATCCAGCAATAGTCATCATGCATGACACAGAAAAAAACACGTCCTGGCATTTGTAAGGAAAAAATTCGCAGAAAACGACATCAAAAGATCTCGGCCAAATATTGGTGCGAGAATGTTCTGTTATGGCTGCCTCGGACGGCAATCAAAAACGACATGCGACCGTGCTCCCAGGTTGGGCAAGGGACATGGTGCAGGCGCCTGCGCAGACTGCATGCGGCGGGCAGGCAAAACTTGGGGATCGGGGCATGGTGAATGGCGGGCGTAGCGCGGATGCAGCGAAAGCAGGGAACGGCGTCAAGCCGGGCGGGCGGTTGGCATTGGCGGAGAGGCAAGTGACGGCATCTGGCCCTAGCCGGCGATCGCTGCATATTCCGGAGACGCTTCTGCTCGGTCTGATGCTTGGGAGCGGGACGGCGCTGAGTCCTGATGTGGCCTCGGCTCAGCAGATCACCCAGGGTGGTGGTAGTGGTGGCGGTAAAGTTGACTCTCGGTATAGCGGTGCTGGTGGCGCCGGCGGCCTTGCCGGTGGTGGCGGTGGGGGCGCTTTCGGCTCCGTCGTCGACAACGAAGGTGGCGATGGCGGCACAGCGGCGCAAGTGCCGGATGGAACGGCACAGGATGGCAGCTCCGGTACGAGCAACAGCCACGGCAATGGTGGCGCTGGCGGTCAGGCACCTTCACCCAACAATGTCAGCAGCGGCGGCGGCGGCGGCGGCGCTGGCGGGGGCCATATTAGTTTTCCCGGCGATGGCGGTGACGGCGGCGGTGGTGGCGCTGGCAATATCAATGCGTTGCCGACGGTCGATCTCGGCGCCGCTGACGCGGGCGCCACAGGTGCTGTTGGCGTCGCCGGTGCCTACTTTGGCGGCGGCGGCGGCGGCGGCGGCGGCGGCCTGGTGCTGACGACCCCGGACGCTGCCGTGACGACCCATGGCTATAATGTGGCCGGCGGCGCAGGTGGTGACCATGCGACCGGAAGTGGCGGGGGCGGCGGCGGAGCGGCGATGGTGTTGCTGGGCGGTGGGCGGGTCACCATCAATGCAGGAGCCGGTGGCACCTCTGCGGTGACCGGCGGGGCTGGCGGCGATGGCTACTATGGGGGCCACGGCGGGGCCGGGCTGTTCCTCTACGGGGGCGGAGCGCTCGAGCATCGGGCGGGCACCATCGTCGGCGGTGCTGGTGGCGGCCGCAGTAATGGTGACGGCGGCCTAGGCGGCGCCGGTGTGCTGAGCAATGAGGGCATGATCGAGAACAACGCCGTCATCACCGGCGGCAATGGCGGCGCCAACGTCACTGGYGGCAATGCAGGTGCCGGAATCGAGGCGTGGGGCGGTGACATTGCCAATGCCAGCACCGCGACCATCACCGGCGGCGGCGGCGGTAGCGCAACGTCGAACAATCCCGTCTACAAT
>NZ_JBFUKO010000496.1:0-4115 GCF_056400805.1 Aminobacter sp. P4_H6_2 | reverse complement strand
GCCTACCAACACGCTGGGCGACCTCTTCAAAAGCTTGCCGACGATGGGCCCAACGTTGCAAGACCGCGTTGATCATGCTCCGTAGCTCCGCGCGCTGACGCCGGATCTTTCCAACGTCGAGGTCCAAAAGAAACTCCATAACACGGCGCACAACGTCTTGGATTTTCAGAAATGTGGGGAACGGCCCCTGGATTGTTGACCACCCCCGCTTTTGCTCAACAAAAAGCATTGGAAAAATTGCTTCCAAGTAAAGTGGGCATTCAGTTCCGTCARAACGGGGGACCCTTGGCAACTCCCATCCAATGAACTTGGCGAGAAACGCGTGGAAACCATCGTCGGCCTGAGCGGCGCCGCCGTCTAAGACATAGTAGTCCCTTTGCCCCGAACGGGCCCCGTTGGAGGCAAGTGTCGGACTTGTCCAGGTTTGGATAAGTTTTCGGTCCTTTCCGCCTGCGATATCGCGTCGGACGATGACGGACTGACCCCGGCCATTGGCCATCTCTACCTCGACGTACGACTCAATAACTAGTTCGTAGCTGTCATCTTTATGTGCGTGAATGCGCTCGCGCATTGCGTAAGGAAGAGGCACGTCAAGTTGAGGTCCAAGGGCTCTTTCGAGCCCAAGAGCATATATGATTGCCTGCAGCGAAGTTGACTTGCCCGAGGTATTGCCGGCCTGAACAACATTGAGGCCGGCCTTGAAAGGGATATCAGCCCCATAGATTCTTTTGGCAGTGATCGCACGTAGTCTTAGGTGGGAAATATGGATCATGCTGCCTTGCGTCCGGATCCGAGTACGACAGTTACTAAGCTTTCAGTCATCGGCTTGGCGTAACGAACCAGCACGTCCTTTTCCTCAGTAAGGATATCCCGTTCTCGATTGAGCTCGCTGAAGAGGCGTTCGCCCTCTTGGGTCAACTGTAGAGCGGATCTTCCAGCTGTAGTGGTCCAGTTGGCGAGTTTGTATCCGACAACGAAGTCGATTGCTCGAGCGAATGCCGGCTCCACTCTAAAAGTCCAAGGCATTGTGCCTGGCCTTGCATTTACGACAAGATCCAACAAGTAGTCGCTTCTGGCAGAGCGGATCGCATCATTGAGGATATGCAACTTCGCAAGAGAAGCCTGCTTAGAACGAGAATTTCCGAGCATTAAGACGATTAGGGAAACACGCCATTCGATTCGGAGATCACCAGGCACAGCAATTGGGCGCCTGCGGAATGAGAACCTTTCGGGTTGAACTTGAAAGGTCATTGTTGGTCATCCGGAAAATCAAGTGGGCACCGAATCAGCCATTCACCAACTGTCCCAACTGCGACAGTCGTCGCGAAGGCGCCTGGCATGCTGGGAAGATCCTTTGAAAGAGCATCTTCAAGGCGTGCAACGCTTTCTTGAAGCTGCGCGCCAGGCAACACGGAAGTTGCACCGACTGCGGCCAGACGCTGCTCCTCTGCGGTTAACGTCTGAATGGATCGATCCCAGAGCGCGGGATGGTTTAATTTGAGATCAGACAGTGCGTTTTCGCGATGCAAATGAGCACGAATGTAGGTATCGCGACGCTGTGCGATCTGTTGCGGAGTAAGTGTCGCCTTAAAGCCTCTTTTCAGCTTTTCGGAGAGACGACGTCCGATTTCGCCCTCTTGCTCGGCCGCGATGTCAATATTCGGATCGTGTGCCGGAAGTTTCAGCGGCATGACTGATTGCTGACGCAACCCCTCAATTTCTGCAGCGAAGTCTTCTTGGGAATGAACGAGCGCTTCAAATTTCTCGGCTAGAAAGGGCAAGTCGTGGGCGCGCAGGGCGAGCCCTTGCGCACGAACATGTGCAACAACGTCTTTGTTATCGAGAAACGGGCAGAGAAGTATCCAGCGGTCGATCGAGAGACCCTTGAGAATCCCCGACAGCTTGTCCTGGTTTTTCAGGATTTTATTGAGGTCCCTTGTAGCCTTCGCCTTCTGGGCCGTGGCAGCTTTTTTGAGATCAGAAGTCTCCTCTGGGGCATAGCATTGGTAGATTGTGCCGCCGATAAAAATGAACTCGATCCCGGCATCACCGGCCACGGTATCGGGGACGCATTGAACGTTCTGGTGTCCATGCCGCAATTGTACGAGCTGATGAGTGTAACTCTGCCACTCGTTGCCATCCCATGCTCGCCGATACTTCATAGCCCCCCCGATTTGCTCCATTGGTAGAGCAACAAATCTGGGATGCAACTGAAAAAGCACACCAACGATGCAGATCGCAAACGCTTAAAACTTCGGCTTCCGTTTTCCATTCGGTAGCCGGGCGATCCTGACAGCTGCAATGTGGCCAGCTGACGGAGCTGTGGTTGACACGCGGCCCTCTCGCAAGCGGACGCGAGTAGAAGACTGTGAACGCGGCGCATGCCCGCGATGTCATGCTTCCTCCTGGCTTAGCCGTAGAGCTTTTCCACGATTTCAGCGCCGATGAGCCTAGGCCTACCACCGCAACTCATTGTAATAGCAGCCCTTCCCTTGCGGTGTCCGGCCACAGAAGCGTGGATCGAAAAATTTTCTTTTCCACACCCCTTCGCACCTCAGCGATAATCCACCCATCGCCCTCAGGGAACCCGGGTCATGAACCGGATGCCTGGGGAGGGCGACGGCGTCCGGGCTGGCAGGGGATACGGTGCCCCTGCTGGGTGATGAGCCCCCAAGTCCGGGCCTTGCAGCGGCTGGCGGCGCGAAAGCGTTGAGGCGTCTGAGCGGGGCAAGAGCGCTGGCGGACGCATGGCTGCGCGTCACGCATTAGCATCACAGAGACGCAAGGCCATGCGTCCGGTTCCCAACCCCGGCTTCATCAGCGCGGGACACTTTTGCGCGCCCAAATTTCCCCCAACCACCCCTGCCCGCGCCACGAAACCCGGCGCGGGCGCCAACCGGAGACAGTTCATGCCGAGGAAACGCAAGCAACAAATCGAAATCATCGACCCGCCGCTGCCGGGCTACGGCCACCTGCCCTATTCCATGCACAACGCGCTTGTTCTGGCCGTCAGCATCGCCGCCACCATGGAGGGGGCGCACGAGAGGTGCCAGCGCCGCGAATGCCGCAATTTCGGCCGCTGCCGCGCCTCGCCGACCGAATTCGGCCGCGCCGGCTTCTGCCCGGTGCCGCTCGGGCGCGACTCCGACCGCCGCATCGAGGGCATGCTGTTGTTCACCATGCAACTCGCCCATGGCTGGCGGTGAGCTTGGAACATGGCCCCCTCACCCGACCTCCGCTTCGCTCGGCCGACCTCTCCCCGAGGGGCGAGGAGATTTGCCACGGCGCCGCCCACCTCTTCTGCGCAGTAGATACAGAGGCTCGAAGCCGCCGCCGACCTCTTCTCCCCAGCGGGGAGAAGGTGGCCCGCAGGGCCGGATGAGGGGGTATGGCGCGCGACGTCGACGACCTCCCTCCCCCTTGTGGGGAGGGATAAAGGGTACTCTTGGAGCGCTGGGGCAAAAAACCCCCACCCCTGCCCTCCCCACAAGGGGGAGGGAGAAGCAAGAACCTCACCCGACATCCAGCACGATCTTGCCGATATGCTCGCCCTCTTCCATGCGCTCATGCGCCCGCCAGGCTTCCCGGAGCGGGAAGATCATGTCCATGACAGGCGCCACCCGGCGGGTGGCGAGCAGCGGCCACACCTGGGCTTCGAGTGCTGCGGCGATCGCGCCCTTGAACTCGGTGGTGCGCGGCCTGAGCGTCGAGCCGGTATGGGTGAGCCGCTTGACCATCAGCCGTGAGAAATCGGCACTCGCCACCGCCCCGCCCTGCGTCGCGATCTGCACGATGCGGCCGTCGATGGCGGCGGCATGATAGTTGCGGCCGACATAGTCGCCGCCGACCATGTCCAGGATGACATTGGCGCCCTTGCCGTCGGTGGCGTCCTTCACCGCCTGGACGAATTCTTCCGTCTTGTAATTGATCGCGCGGTCGGCCCCGAGCTTGAGGCAGGCAGCGCACTTTTCCTCGGAGCCGGCGGTGGCGATCACATAGGCACCAAAAGCCGAGGCGAGCTGGATCGCTGTCGTGCCGATGCCCGACGAGCCGCCATGCACCAGAAGCGTTTCGCCCGCCTTGAGCGCGCCGCGCTCGAACACATTGTGCCAGAC
>NZ_JBFUKO010000495.1:0-4124 GCF_056400805.1 Aminobacter sp. P4_H6_2 | reverse complement strand
GATCAGCACCGAACCAAAATTGCGCGCCGATTTCTTGAGGTACTCGAAACGCGTGATGTCGTCTTCGGGGCCCATGATTTCGAGGAAGTCGCGCAGCGCGCCCGGCCGCTGCGGAAAGCGGATGATGAAATACTTCTTCAGCCCCTCGAAGCGCAAGGCGCGCTCCTTGACGTCGGGCAGGCGCTCGAAGTCGAAATTGCCGCCTGAAACCACCGCAACGATGGTCTTGCCCTTTAACTCCTTCTTGGAAAAATCCTTGAGCGCGTCGATCGCTAGCGCGCCGGCTGGCTCCAAAACCACGCCCTCGACATTCAGCATCTCGATCATTGTGGCGCAGAGCCGGTTTTCCGGGACCAGCTTAACCGCGTCGGCGGGAAAATCCTTGAGATACTTGAGCGGTTCGCGGCCGATTTCGGCGACGGCAGCGCCATCGACAAAATTGTCGACCTTGGCGAGCTTCATCCGCTTGCCGGTGGCGAGGCTGTCGCGCAGGCTGGGGGCGCCAGCCGGTTCGCAAAAGACGAAGCGCGGCGCATTGCCCGTCTCAGCGAAGTAGCGCGTCACACCCGCCGACAATCCGCCGCCGCCGACCGGTAGAAGCACCATGTCGGGCATGCGCCCGTGCGGCATCTGGCCGGCGATCTCCAGGGCGACCGTCGCCTGGCCTTCGATGATGTCCTTGTGGTCGAAAGGAGGCACCATGTGCCCGCTGGAACTCTCGGCGAATTCGATTGCAGCGCGGTAGCAGTCGTCGAAGAAGTCGCCGACCAGCTTGATCTCGACGAACTCGCCGCCGAACAGCCGGGTCTTGTCGATCTTCTGCTGCGGCGTCGTCACCGGCATGAACACCACGCCCTTCTTGCCGAAATGGCGGCAAACGAAGGCAAACCCCTGGGCGTGATTGCCGGCCGAGGCGCAGACGAACAACTCCGCCTCGTTGCCGGCGGCAAGGGTCTTGCGGAAGAAATTGAGCGCGCCACGAATCTTGTAGGAGCGGACCGGCGTCAGGTCTTCGCGCTTCAAAAGCACGCGCGCGCCAGTCTTGCGGGAGAGATAGTCGTTCTCCTGCAAGGGTGTCTCAGGAAACAACTGCCTCACCGCTTCGGCTGCCAGCGAAACCCTTTCGGCAAAACTGGTCATGGGCAAAGGCTCCTGAAATCCGCCGGGCAAATGCTGTGGCCCGTTTGGACGCGCTATTGCATATTCGGCGCGGCGAAGCCACTGTCCGGCTCCCGCCGTCAGGTTCAAACCGGCTCATTGGCTCGCCGCGATACATTTGGGGATACGTCTCGGTGAACAGAATTGCCGTCCGCGCCGCGATCCACATCGCGGCCGTCTTTGCCATCTACCTGTCCGTGGCGATGCTCATCCCGGCGGCCGTCGATCTCTACTACGGCCATGACGACTGGCAGTCCTTTGCCTTTACCGCGATGTTCATGGGCGGCCTGGCTCTAGCGGTGGCACTCGCCACGCAAGGGCGCGTGCCACCGGCCAACACCCGCTTCGGTTTCCTCCTGGTCAACTTCTTGTGGATCACGCTGGCGATCGCCGGTGCGGTGCCGTTCATGACCTCGTCGCTGGATCTCAGCATCACCGACGCCTTCTTCGAATCGGTGTCGGGCGTCACCACCACCGGCTCCACGGTGATCAACGGCCTCGACACGGCACCGCCCGGCATCCTGATCTGGCGTTCGCTGCTCAGCTTCATGGGCGGCCTCGGTGTCATCGCGCTCGGCCTGTTCCTGTTGCCGTTCCTCAACATCGGCGGCGTGTCCTATTTCAAGATCGAATCCTCCGACATCGAGGACCGCCCGTTCGAACGCTTCCACACCTTCACCGTCAGCCTGATCGGCATCTACACGGTGCTGGTCGTCGCCTGCACCATCTCCTACACCGCGGCCGGCATGGAAGGCTTCCACGCCATCAATCACGCCATGTCGACAGTGGCGACGGGCGGCTTTTCCACCCACGACACCTCTTTCGTGCGCTATGCCGACAACCCCGCCATCCTGTGGACCGGCATCGTCTTCATGTTCATCGGCGGCTTGCCGTTCTCGATCATGATCCTGTTTGCCGTGCGCGGACGCCTCGACGCGCTGCGCGATCCGCAAATCCGCGTCTATGCAGGCTACTGCATCGTCTTTGCGGTGGCTGTGGCGGTCTATCTCCGCGTCAGCATGGGCATGCCGTTCTTCACTGCCCTTACCCATTCGACCTTCAATCTGATGTCGATCATCACCACCGCAGGCTTTGCCAGCGACGACTACAGCCTGTGGGGGCCATTCGCCATCGGCTGCATCTTTGTCGCCACCTTCCTCGGCGGCTGCTCGGGCTCGACCACCGGCGGCATCAAGGCCTATCGTTTCCTTGTCTTGTTCGAACTTCTCTCGAACGGTCTGCGCCGCCTGATCTATCCCAACACAGTGACGCCGGTACGCTATGGCGACCGCACCGTCGCCCCAGAGATGCAAAGTGCGGTTGTGCTCTTCATCGCCTCTTTCATGGTTCTGTGGGCCATCACCATCGTGCTTTTGAGTGCCACCGGCCTCGATTTCATCACCGCTGTCACCGGCTCGCTGACGTCGCTGACCAATGTCGGCCCCGGCCTCGGCCCGGTCATCGGCCCGATGGGCAACTTCTCCTCGCTGCCCGATGCCGCCAAGTGGATATGCTCAGCTGCGATGCTTTTGGGCCGCCTCGAAATCCTCGCCGTTCTGGTGATCTTCACGCCAACTTTCTGGGGTCGCTAACTTCGTGAGCTCAGGTACGGAAGTACTTGTTTCCGCCACAATTTTGGCATTCGAGCAACACTCGGCCAGCGATGTCTCCCCGACCTGTCCTTTTCGGCTGGTCCCGACTTACTTCCGCCACTATCAGACCCTCCCGAGGGTGGCACACTGAACGCCTTGCCCGTCAGAGAGATCATAATTTGTTGCCGTCGAAGTTCTGCATAGCCATTGCCGCCCTCCTGCTGTCCGGTTGCATAGGGCAGCCGTCCGGTGCGCTGTTGACCGGCGCAGTCGTCAATGTTCCCGTGTCGGAGATCGCCGGAAACCATGCGATTTTCGTTGCCTCTACCCGTCAACACGCTGCTGACGACAAGCAGGTCTTCGATCGTGACCGTTCGGCGACGCTCAATTTCGCGCGTGTCGATGTCACCGTGCCAAGAACCCACAAGACCGGCCAGATCGAGCTGCGCAACCGCAAGGACCCCGATCCGACCAAATATTTCACCGCGACCAACGCGACCGGCTATGCGACGCAGCCCGAATTCTCCAAGGCGCTCAGCGCCGACATCGCCGCGCGCGGCGGTCGCGCCATGTTGTTCGTGCACGGCTACAACACCTCCTTCGATGCCGGCGTCTATCGCGCCACCCAGATCGCGCATGACTCGGGCTACACCGGCACGCCGGTGCTGTTTTCCTGGGCGTCGGGCGGCAGCACGACCGACTATGTCTACGACAAGGAAAGTGCGGCGGCCGCGCGCGACCAGCTTGAGGTCACGCTGCGCATGCTCGCCCAGTCGGGTGCGCGCCGCATCGACATCGTGGCGCATTCGATGGGCACGTGGGTGACCATGGAAGCGCTGCGCCAGTTGGCGTTGACCGGCGACCGCGACCTCGGCGGCAAGCTCGGAGACGTCGTTCTGGCCTCGCCCGACATCGACGTCGACGTGTTCAAAAGCCAGATGCGCCGCTACGGCAAGCCGACCAAGCCGTTCTTCCTGATGACGTCGGGCGACGACCGCGCGCTCAAGCTGTCCGGCCTGATCGCCGGCTCCAAGCCGCGCCTTGGCGACTACAAGAACGCCGCCGACCTCGCCGAATATGGCGTGATCGTCGTCGACCTGTCCGACGCCAAGAGCGGCGATTCCTTCAACCACACCAAGTTCGCCGACAACCCGCAAATGGTGAAGCTGCTCGGCCAGCGCCTGCGCGCCGACGACGGCTTTGCCAGCGACCGCGAGGTCACCGACCGCATCAACATGCTCGGCGGCGGGCTGCAGTAAATCCGACGGGTAAGCGAACAAGAAAAAGGGGCGCTTCTAGCGCCCCTTTTTCGTTTCGCAGTCCGCGAAACGAAACTGCAGTCAATCAATTAGCTGATTGAAAATACTTCCGAAG
>NZ_JBFUKO010000494.1:0-4124 GCF_056400805.1 Aminobacter sp. P4_H6_2 | reverse complement strand
CATCAGCCATACCGGTCAAGACGCGTCCGCTGCTGCAATCGGCGGCGAGGCGCTTGCAAAATGCGTGCTCGATAGCGGCAAGACGAGCGGCTCGATCGTGCTGCCGTCATCGACGGCGATGGGCAATATAGAGGTGAACAACCGCGTCACCGCCGCCTTCAATGCCATCGTCAAGACGCTGAAGGATGCCGGCAAGCTCGATGGCTTCAAGGTCGACGCCGGACCGGAGAATGTCGGCATCGACACCAATCCGAACGATCCGGTCAACGCGCTCGTTTCGCTCTTCGAGTCGCGTGGTGATGTTGTCGGCGCCTTCACGGCCAACAACGTATTCACCCCGCCGCTGGTCAAGGCGGTGACTCAGGCCGGTTTGAGCGGCAAGATTTGCGCCTTTGGTTTCGACCTTGGCCCGGCACAGCAGGAAGGCATCGCTGCCGGCAACCTTACCGGCTCGCTTGGGCAGCAACCGTTCCTGCAGGGCTTCTGGCCGGTCATGCAGCTATATCTGCAGATTGATCGTGGCATCTCGGCCGCCAATCTCGACACGCGCGCGCAATTGGTGACGAAGGATACGGTCGCAAAAGTCGGCAAGCGTTTCGAGAACTGATTTTTCGCTCGAAGCATCTGCAATCGGGGAGGGCGCAAACCTTCCCACCATGTGATGACAATGATCGAGTGGTAGGACCTATGGAACTCACCACGAGGGCATCGCTTGGCCGTGCGCCTTCCCAGCTCGCCGGCGGCTGGGAGGTCGGGCTGCTGCTGTTTCTTGCGCTTCTTTATTTGGGCGGCGCCGTTGTGAATCCGACCTTCTTCGGCTCAACCGAGGCTCTTCACGCGCTGCTGCGTGACACCTCGCGGGTGGCCATCATCGCGGTCGGAATGACCTTCGTCATCGTCAACAAGGACCTCGATCTTTCGGTCGGCTCCACATACGGCCTGGTAGCCGTGGTCTTCGCCAGGCTATTTGCGCCGAGTTTTCTCGATTTTGGCATCGTCACATCGGTGCTCCTGTGCGTGCTCCTGGGCACGGCGATCGGGCTCGTCAACGGCGTGCTGGTTACCGTCCTGAAGGCGCCGGCTTTCATCGCCACGCTGACGATCCTGTTCATTGGCCGCGGCTTCGTCCTCGCGCTGACGCATGGCCAGGCCATATATTATTCCGACAAGGCGAAGGACCATCCGCTTTTCTTCAGCCTGGGCGAAACCAATATCCTGGGCTTTAACAACCAGATCCTGGTCTTCGGCATCGTCGCGGTAGTGGGCGCCTACGTGCTTGCCAAGACCCGCTGGGGCTACGAGACATTCGCCACCGGAGGCAACGAACAGGCGGCCGTCTATGCCGGCATTCCCACACGCTGGGTGCGCATCCGCGGCTACCTGATCTCCTCGCTTTGCGCGACGATTGCGGCGCTGCTATCGGCCGCGCAGGACAAGGGCGTAACGCCGCTCTACGGCGTCAGCTGGGAACTCACCGTCATCGCTTCGGTCGTCATCGGCGGCGCGTCTATCTTGGGCGGACGCGGCCGCGTGTTCGGGTCGTGCCTCGGCGCCGCGGTCGTCGTCCTGATCGACAAGGTGTTGCGCGAAGGTTGGCCGATCACCCGTCTGATCGTGATCGACGGCGAAGAAATTGCGGTTAGTGCCAAGTACACGCTGCCGGCAGGGGCGGTGCTGGTCTTCCTTGGCCTCCTTCTCGTCACAGCAGTGCTCATCGAGCCCTACTTGGTTCGCCGCCAGATTGCTGGACGGCTCTGGGCATGGCTGCGTGGCCGGCCGCCGCCACCTGCCTTCGAGATTGGAGGCGTTGCGCTCGAGGGCGTCCAGACCAAGGGCGCGATGGCAGCCGACATGGTGCTGTCCAACACCAGGATGGGCAAGTTCCTCGCCCGGCGCGACGCGCTGGCGCTCATGCTCACCGCGGTGCTTTGGCTGATAGGTCTCCTTCTCAGACCAGATTATTGGTGGAACCTGTCCAACACCTTCGCGATCCTGCTCAACTACACAGAACTCGCCCTGATCACGATYGGTCTCACCTACGTCATCGCGGCCGGCGATATTGACCTCTCTGTCGGGGCGGTGCTTGCGCTTGCAGGCAGCACCGCTGCCTATTTCCTGAAGGTTCTCGGCGCCGACCCGTTCACAGCTGTCACGATGGGCCTGCTTGCGGGAATGGCCGCCGGCCTTATCAACGCGGTCGTCACGGTCGGCTTCAAGCTGCCTGCCTTTATCGCCACGCTTGGGATGTTTTACATCGCCCGCGGCCTTGCTGCCTGGTTTGTCGCTGGCCAGCAACTGACAGGTTGGTCCGAGACCTACAACCTGCTCGGACGCAAGGTGAACGACATTTTTCAGCATTTCCGCGTTTCCCTGCCCGACGGAATCGTCCGCACGGTTGCAGAGGTGGTCAGTGTCCAGACCCTTTGGATGCTGCTCGTCGCCCTCATCGCCGGCGTCGTCCTCGCCTACACGCCATTCGGACAGAAGGTCTACGCGACCGGAGGCAACATCCGCGCCGCCGCCTATGCCGGCATCAACACCGGCCGGGTGCGCTTCTTTTCATTCATGCTGGCCGCACTTTGCGCCTCCATGGCCGGTATCATCAACATCGCCTACTTCCGCAGCTTCAACCCGGTTGCCGGCCAGTTCCGCGAACTCGACGCTATCGCCGCAGTGATCATCGGAGGCGGGTCGATCTTCGGCGGCTACGGTACGATCGTCGGCGCGCTATCCGGCGCTGCCGTGATTACTCTTGTCCGGGCTCTGCTGCAGCTCAACGTTCAGGGCTTCACCATGCCGCAGCACTGGATCAACGTCTTCATCGGCGGCATTCTCATCGTCGCCGTGCTCATCGACATTTGGGTGCGCCAGGCAAACATTTTCGGTCGCCTGCGGACCCGCCTGGCGCAACGCAAGCGAACATCGGAGCCCCCCCATGGCTGAAGCCGACGCACCGATCGTGGAAATGCGGGGCATCGAAAAGGCCTTCGGTGCGGTGCAGGCGCTCCGCAACGTCGACCTGGTGCTTTATCCGGGGGAGATCCTTGGGCTGGTCGGCGACAATTCAGCCGGCAAATCGACGCTGATGAAGATTCTGACCGGCGCCTACCAGCGTGACGCTGGCGAAATCTCGGTCGCTGGCGAACCGGTGCATTTCAAGAGCCCGCATGAGAGCCGCAGCGCCGGCATCGAGATGATCTACCAGGACTTCGCGCTCTGCGGCAACATGGACGTCGGCCAGAACATCTTTCTTGGCCGCTGGCCGCTCAAGGGTCTTTTTGTCAATCGGCGCAAAATGTACGCGGAGGCCAACAACGTATTGAAGCGGCTCAAGGTCGATGTGAACTCCGTCTACCAGAAGGTCGAGAGCCTCTCGGGCGGGCGCCAGCAATCCGTGGCGATTGCGCGTGCGATCTCGTTCCAGCCGCGCGTCGTGGTCCTCGACGAGCCGACAGCCAACCTCTCGGTGATGGCCACCGAGCGCCTGCTCGAGACCATGCTGGAGCTGAAGAAGCAAGGCGTCGCCCAGATCATCATCTCACACCGTCTTGTCGACATCTTCGCTGTCGGCGACCGCGTGATGGTGCTGAAACGTGGGGAGAACGTCGGCGACCGCTACATCAACAACACCGACGAGCATGAGGTGCTGGAGATCATCGTTTCCGGCACGCGAGAGCATGCACTTACGGCCGATGAGGCAAGGCAGATTTGACAGACCAGCATGGATCTTCAGGCGCGRCCGCCGAGCGGCATTGTGGACTAGAATGACAGGCCAGCCTCAGTTCGCTGTCTTCTTGCACATCGGCCTTGGCCGCTCTCCATCTCAGGTGACCGTCTCACCGTGTTGTGGCTTCAAGCTGGCCTGATACTCAGACTGACGATAGCAGTTCGGCGTTCCAAGAGACGCGCAAAGGCGGTCAGACGGTCCAGAAATATCGCACCATGTGGAAAAAGACCGGGGCGGCAAAGACCAAGCTGTCGGCCCTGTCCATCATGCCCCCATGGCCTTCGATTAGGTGCCCCCAGTCCTTCACACCCTGATCGCGCTTGATGGCCGATGCGACAAGCCCGCCCAGGAAACCCATGAAACAAGTAACCAAGGCGACACCCGACGCCTGAAGCGG
>NZ_JBFUKO010000493.1:0-4128 GCF_056400805.1 Aminobacter sp. P4_H6_2 | reverse complement strand
TCTCGTGATCGTGTTGGTCCTTTACCTCGTCCAGCGGCTGCCTATCGACGGCAGAACGCGACAGATCGTCCAAATAATCGTGATCATTATCGGCATTATCTCACTGCTCAAGTATTTGGCAGTCTTCTAATAGGCTGTTTGGAAATGGGATTTGTGAGACTGCGCTTGCGCATGAAGTCTGCTTCAGAGCGTGGATGTGGAATGGGCGCGGATCGCGCCCATTGATGCCGGTTCCTGGTCAGCGTCGGCGGCCCCTCGATCATAGTCGACACAGGGCTTGACAGATCGCCAAGCCTTTCTGGGCCGCACTGCGACCTGGAGTGATCCTGAACCTGTCAAGGATCAATCCAACTGTTGGTGGTCCGCCCTGACATTTTGTCTCTGGGTACCGAGCCCTTCAATACCGAGCTCCACGATGTCCCCGACCTTGAGGTACCGCTGGGGCTTCATACCCATGCCGACGCCAGGCGGGGTGCCCGTGGAGATGATGTCTCCTGGTTGCAAGCTCATGAACTCGCTGAGATATGACACTAGGAACGCTACCCCGTAGACCATGGTGCGGGTGGAGCCGTCCTGCATGGTCTCTCCGTTGACCATCAGCCACATTCTCAGGTCCTGGGGATCCGCGACCTCGTCTTTGGTGATCAAAAAGGGACCGATAGGACCAAAGGTGTCGCAACTCTTGCCCTTGGTCCACTGACCCGAACGCTCGGTCTGGAAGGCACGTTCCGACACGTCGTTGATGACGCAGTAGCCAGCGACATGGTCGAGCGCATCACCTTCCGAAACATATTTCGCGGTYTTGCCGATAATGACGSCSAGCTCAACCTCCCAGTCGGTCTTCTGCGAGTTGCGCGGGATCAGGACGTCGTCGTCCGGGCCAACGATAGCCGAAGTCGCCTTCATGAAGATGATGGGCTCCGGCGGTACCGTCGCGCCAGTCTCGGCGGCATGGTCGGAATAGTTGAGGCCGATGCAGATGAACTTCCCGACTGACGTGACGCAAGCACCAATGCGCGGATTACCACTGACCAAAGGAAGCCCCTGAGGATCGATATTGGCCAGGCCAGCAAGCGCTGCAGGATCGAGTGCTATTCCGGCGAGATCCGTCACATGTTCGGAAAGGTCACGGATGTTGCCATCGGCATCCATCATGGCGGGACGCTCACGCCCCACGTCCCCATAGCGAAGAAGCTTCATGTCATCCTCAGTCGTTAGATCGTCCATCCGCCATCGATGGCGTAGGCTTGGCCGGTGGTATAGGTGGCGCCAGCGAGATAGACGGCAAGTTCAGCGATTTCTTCGGGCGTCCCAATCCGCCCCATTGGCTGACGGGCGATAAATGCGGCGCGAGCCTGTTCGTAGTCGCCCTGCGCTCGCATGCGATCGCCAAGCGAAGGACTTTCGACAGTTCCTGGGCAGATCGCATTGCAGCGAATGCCTTGCAACACGTAGTCGGCAGCGATGGYCTTTGTCAGCCCGACAACCGCTGCCTTTGTGACACCGTAGGCAAAACGGTTCGGCACGCCCTTAACGCTGCCGGCAACTGACGACATGTTGATGATCGCACCGTCCCGCCGCTCCAGCATGCCGGGTAGCACAGCACGAATGGTCCGGATCATCGAGCGCACATTGAGATTGATGGCGAAGTCGAGATCCTCGTCCTTCATATCGAGAATTGAGCCGGCATGGACAAAGCCCGCGCAGTTCAAAAGGACATCGACTTTGCCGATTTGTGCAAAAGCCGACCTGACGTTTTCGTCGTTCAGCACGTCCACCCGGCGCACCGCTATTCCTGGCTCGACCGCGAGTTCTACCAGCAGCCCTTCGTTGATGTCGGTCGCATAAACAGTCGCGCCCGCATTGGCAAACGCCAGCGCGCTCGCCCGACCTATCCCTTGCGCCGCGGCGGTCACTACCACCGTCTTGCCCTCAAGCTTTCCAGTCATTCACTTTGCCTCTCGATATTTGGGTATTGGCCACGCGCCGATAGCCCGTAGGGCTTCGTTGGCGCGCGTTTGCCAGATGTGCACAGATCGGACTATTGCGCAGGGTGTTACTCGGCGGCGGCCTTGAAGTCCTTTGAATAGGATTCGCCAAGGTTGGCAGCATTCTGGACCAGGGCCCTCATGTAGCCGAGGGCGAACGCCTTTCCTGCATGCCAAGGTGCCTCGCAGCTCATCTCGGGCGTATGGTCCGGAATGAGAACGCCATCATAATTTTCGTCGCGCAACACCCGCACAACTTCCGCCATGTCGATGTCGCCGTCGTCGACAAAGGTCTCGTGATACTTCGGCACTTTGCCGCTGACGTTTCGGAAATGGATATAGCCTATGCGTTTTCGCGCAGCGAAGCGGCGGACATGGCTATAGATTTCCGGTGTGCCGGGCATTTCCTGAAGAGAACCGAGGCACAATTCGAGGCCGTTCGATGGCGAGTCGACGATATCCATCAGCCGATCATACTTCTCGGGCCGATTAACTAGCCTTGCTGTGCCGCGCAGTTCCTCGGCCGGCGGATCGTCCGGGTGCGCAGCCAGCATCACGCCTGCTTCTTCGGCAACCGGAACCATTTCCTTCAGGAAATAGGTCAGACGCTCCCACAGCTCGGCGCTCGACACGCGAATGGGTGCGGCACCCGGCTTGCCGGTTCGGTATCGCATGTTCCACACCACCCCGTCGGGTATCGGAACCTGTGGATCGATCTCGGCAAGGTCGAGACCGACCGACATCGCGCCGCCTCTGGCATAGGCCCCCCGATCCCAGCCCCAGACCCCTGCGATCGAAAAATTGTAGCCGATGACCGGTACGCCGGCACGGCCGGCATCGGYGATCATGCGTTTCAACTGCTCGATCTGCTTTTGCCGGTTCGGGCCGTCCAGCAAAACATCCGACCAGAAGCGTGGGGAGAAGTTTTCCAGAGCCGCCAGCTCCAGGCCGTTGGCGCGGATGGTTTTCACGAGACTTGAAAGTTCTTCGAATGTCCAAGGCTCATCCGTGGAACAGTCACCCCAACCGTCGGTGTCGTTGCCACGGGAGAGCTGGGGGTTCTTGCCCTTGAAGTAGTTGGTCAGGTGAACGACCAGATGCGTTGCCCCGGCCTGTTGGGCGAAGCGAAAATTGTCGACAGTCAGGGAGTCGCGATAAAGGCCCAGTCCGATTTTCATTCGTCACCTATTTAACGCCGAGGCCGGCCTTCAGGCCGCCGTCGATCAAGAAATCGCCGCCCGTGCAAAACCGAGACCGGTCGGACGCGAGATAGGCGATCATCTCCGCCACCTCGTCGACTTCACCAATACGGCCGAGGGGGTGTGCAGCACCGAAACGACGGAATACGTCCTCGACGTCGGCATCGGGCCCATCGAAAGTGCGGGCAGCATATGCAAGCAGTGGCGTGCGAACCGAGCCTGGGCTCACCGAATTGACGCGGATCTGGCTCGCCGCGTGATCGATCGCGATTGCCCGCGTCAGCGCATGGATGGCACCTTTCGAAGCCACGTAGGCGGCGACGTTCTGCTGGCAAGCGTGCCCTTGCACCGAAGCGACATTGACGATCGAACCACCGCCGCGTTTCTCCATCAGCGGAATGCCGAAATGCGCGGTCAGATGGATCGAGCCGACGTTGACGGCAAGACAGCGCGCGAAGAGCGCGGCATCGGTGGTCACCACCGTGCCGTAGGGATGGATTGCAGCCGAGTTGACGATAATGTCCAGACCGCCGAATTCCCGCGCGAGCCTATCTACCGCCGCGCCAACCTGGTCGGCATTGGAAACGTCGGCTTTCGCTACGACAAGGCGCAAACCCTCGTCCGCCGCGAGTTTAGCCATCTCATCGTTCGCGGCCTCATCGATGCCGAGCGCGAGTACGGCCGCGCCAGCGCGGGCAAGCCGAAACGCCGCGCCACGCGCGATGCCAGAAGTACCGGTCACCAGCGCCACCTTGCCGCCGAATTCGCGGGAATAGTCGAAGCTCATCGGTCGCCTCCTGCTTTCAATCGTGCTTCTGCTTTGCTGGCGCGGAACCTTGCGGGGCCAGCAGCAATGAGGGCGCCGCCGCTTCGCCTTCGGCCGACGGCTCAAGAAACCGCCGCGCAAATTCCAGATGCCGGCTCATGAGATAGGCGTATGC
>NZ_JBFUKO010000492.1:0-4143 GCF_056400805.1 Aminobacter sp. P4_H6_2 | reverse complement strand
GTTCGAGATCACCTCATTGGCGTTCATGTTCGACTGCGTGCCCGAGCCGGTCTGCCAGACGACCAGCGGGAAATGGTCGTTGAGCTTGCCGTCGATGACTTCCTGCGCGGCAGCCACCACTGTTTCGCCGATCTTGGGATCGAGGCGGCCAAGCGCCATGTTGGCTTCGGCGCAGGCGCGTTTGACTATGCCGAGCGCGCGCACGACCGACAGCGGCTGCTTTTCCCAGCCGATCTTGAAATTGCCCAGCGAACGTTGCGCCTGCGCCCCCCAATAGCGGTCGGCGGCGACCTCGATCGGTCCGAAGGTGTCGGTCTCGGTTCTGGTCTTCTGGGCTGTCACGATCTGTCTCCGCAAAATGTCGTTGCGGGCATCGGCCTATCGCGTTGCACACAAGGCTTCAAGCGGAGATTGGCGACGAGTAAGAACCTAATCGGTTCAGCTTGGATGTCGTGTGAAGTTCGACGCTCCTGGCATGAGAAAAGGCGGCCGAAGCCGCCTCGTTTCCCGCAAGAACTTGTGGTCAAAGCGCCTTCTTGATCTTTTCCTTGGTGTCGCCATAGGCCTTCTGCACCTTGCCGGCGACCTTCTCGGCGGTGCCTTTGGCCTGGGTTTCCCTGTCGCCTGTGGCCTTGCCGGCCGCTTCCTTGACGGAGCCGGCAATCTGTTTGCCGACACCCTTGACCTGATCCTTGTTCACCATTTCGCATCTCCTGTGGCTTATGCGCGGGATCAACGTGCGGGACGCCGAGGGGTTCCCCTGTTGCGGTGTTTCGATATAGCTGGCGGGCTGGTCGGTTCAGAAGTCGGGGGAATGGATGCGGTGGGCAGTTAGTGTAGCGTTAGCCGCGAGCCTTGCTTTGGCCGGCTGTGCGGCCGGCGATGTCGGTC
Organism: Aminobacter sp. P4_H6_2; assembly: GCF_056400805.1. Taxonomy (NCBI): domain Bacteria; kingdom Pseudomonadati; phylum Pseudomonadota; class Alphaproteobacteria; order Hyphomicrobiales; family Phyllobacteriaceae; genus Aminobacter; species Aminobacter sp. P4_H6_2. The sequence continues at coordinate 3,252 of NZ_JBFUKO010000492.1, read as the reverse complement.
CGATCAACACGCTCACCTCGCAGGTCGGCCAGTCCTCGCCGGAATTCATCCCGGAGCCGGGCGATGATGGCTCGACGGTGGTGGGGCTTGCCTTTTCCGGAGGTGGCATGCGGGCCGCTGCTTTCGCTTATGGCGTGTTGCGCGAACTCGACGACACCATCATCGACGAGCAACCGGCAACGCGCAGCCTCGCCGATAGCATCCGCATGATTTCGGGCGCGTCGGGYGGTGCGGTCGCCGCTTCATATTTTGGCTACAGGGGAAGGGACGACTACCGCGATTTCCGTGAACGGTTTCTGATCCGGGACGCTGAAGCCTATCTCAGGAAATCAAGAATATCGCCGCTCAATCTTGCGCGCGCGCTCAACGGCGGCGTCAACGACCGCAACAGTTTCGCCAAATGGCTCGACGACAACCTCTTCGATGGTGCGACCTACGCGAGTTTGCGACGCTCCGACGCTCCGATCGTCTGGATAAACGCCTCCGATATCTACAATCGCACGCCGTTCCTGTTCACCTACGATACGTTCGCCGCCCTGTGCAGCGATCTCGACAAGGTCCGCCTTGCCGATGCCGTTGCCGCGTCGGCCGCTGTTCCAGTCATCTTTGCGCCGGTGGTCATCTCCGCAACCAGCCCGAAATGCGGATACAGCAAGCCTGAGTGGCTAAGCCGCGCGCTTGCCGATGYCGACGCCTCAATCCGTCTTAAGGCCTATGCCGGCGCCTTGAAGGCCTATCAAGAAGCTGACCGCCTCGACTATGTGAAACTGCTTGATGGCGGACTGACCGATAATCTCGGCATCACCGGCTTCACCATCGAGCGCTCGTCAGCTGGCACACCCTATGGACCGCTGTCGCCGGCGGCGGCCGTAAAGCTGCGGACGCTACTGTTCCTTGTTGCCGACGCTGGCCGCGACCAGGAGGTGGATTGGGGTGAACGGATAGAAGGTCCCAGGTTGGCCAACCTTCTCGAAGCCGCGACCAATACTTCTTTTTCGGCCTCGGTTCGCGATCAGCTGGATGCGCTGAAATTCGCCGTCAGTGAGTGGCGTGGCGAACTCATCCGCTATCGCTGCAGCCTGCCGGCTGAGGCCGTCAGGCGCCTCCGCGGTTCGCTGGCAGGCTGGGATTGCCGCGACGTGCGCCTGGTGGTCGAGCATCTGTCGTTTTCGGATCTTGATGGCTCGGCGCAAGCCGAGCTCAACCGCGTTCCGACCCGACTGAAACTGCCGATCGATCAGGTCGACCTTACCATCGCGGCAGGGCGCGAGACACTTAGGGTCAATGATCGGTTTCAGGAGGCCGTTGCCGACATCCGCCGCCACGCCGGCGTGTTGGACGCCCTGCAAATCGCATCTCGCGGCGCGAACTGACCGGCTCGGCGGCTGCAGGAGAGCATGAATCAGAACGCCTCCGGCACTCGTTAAAAGTGCTGGAGGCGTCCTAGATGTCCTTTGGTATTCCTTTTGGATTGCTCCATCCAGACGTGCCTCGGACCTGCATGAAACGACCATCGCCGCAAAAGGTTCCATCTCGTTGCGATTTATTTTGAGAAAATTTTCGCGACGAAAAAGGATGCCTGTCCTCACGCCAGCCCGGGCACTTCAGACAGGTCGTAATAGATCTTGAGGCCGCGTTCCAAGGCCAGCCGCACATCCTCATCCGCGCCTTTGGAGGCGCCTGGCAAGCGCAGGACGRCATCGCAATGGCGCAATAGCCGGTCGGCGACCGGGTAGGCGAATTCGTCATAGAGCGGATCGCCAGCCCCTTTCGAGCCGACCTGCCGCCCGAGCGGAAGTGCCACCCATTCACCGATCATCGGGATGTGGCCGGCGCGAAACAGCGGAACGGCGACGCTTTCGAGGCGGTTCAGATTTTCCTCCATCTTGATGGGGTCGTCGCCGGTGCCGGAACGATAGGGGCCGGCGATCAAGATGAGTATTGGTTTCGTAACAGTGTTCATGAGGTGTCCTGAAATTGTACGAATCTGCACGAAATTGATATAGCTTCGTGCGGTATCATGCAATATCGTGTGACATTACCGACCTGATGGAATTGCAAAAGTGCTCACAAGCCAACGAAAACGCCTGATCCTCGACCTTCTTGCCAAGGACGGGCAGGTGGTCGCCAAGCATCTCAGCCACCAACTGGAGTTGTCGGAAGACACGATCAGGCGCGATCTCAGGGAGCTCGCGGCGGAAGGATTGCTGTTGCGGGTGCATGGCGGCGCGATGCCGGTGTCGCCAACGGTGGTTTCGATCGGCGAACGCCGAACCATGGCGATGGACGCCAAGTCGGCGCTCGGCAAGGCAGGGGCGGCGATGATCAGGGATGGCATGTCGGTGGTGTTCGATGGTGGCACCTCGAACCTGGAGATCATCCGTCACCTCCCGGTCGCGGCCCGCTTCACGGCAATCACCCACAGCCCGACCGTCGCGGTAGCACTTGAGGACAAACCGCAAGTGGAGGCGGTGATCATCGGCGGGAAACTGTTCCGTCACTCGATGGTAGCAGTTGGAGCATTGGCGGCCGAAGCGATATCGCGCATCCGTGCCGATCTGTTTTTCCTCGGCGTCACCGGCGTCCATGTGACGGAAGGGTTGACCACGGGCGATATGGAGGAGGCGGCGATCAAGCGGCAGCTCGTATCCTGCTCCGCCGAAACTGTCGTGCTTGCGACAAGCGACAAGCTAGGTGCCGTGTCGCCATTTCAGGTTGGCGGTCTCAATGACATCGCCACATTGATCGTCGACGGCAAGGCAGCGCAAGACCGTATCGCGGCGTTCTCTCACGCTGGCATTTCGGTCATGCGCGCCGAGTATTGATCATCCTCGCAGGTCGTAGAGAAGCGCAGCGCAACGAAAAAGGGCGCCCGAAGGCGCCCTTTCCCTAAACTCGAGCCAGGTGGCTGGATTAGAAATCCATGCCGCCCATACCGCCCATGCCGCCCATGCCGCCAGGCATGCCGCCGCCAGCCGATTCCTTCTTCGGAGTTTCGGCGATCATGGCTTCGGTGGTGACGAGCAGGCCGGCAACCGAGGCTGCGTCCTGAAGTGCGGTGCGGACAACCTTGACGGGGTCGACGATGCCCATGGCGATCATGTCGCCATACTCGTCGGTCGCGGCGTTGTAGCCGAAGGTAGCCCCCTTGTTGTCAAGGATCTTGCCGGCGACGATCGAAGCTTCAGCACCTGCGTTCGAAGCGATCTGGCGGGCCGGAGCCTGCAGAGCGCGACGGACGATGTTGATGCC
>NZ_JBFUKO010000491.1:0-4154 GCF_056400805.1 Aminobacter sp. P4_H6_2 | reverse complement strand
ACGAACTGCTGCGAGATTAAGGTTGCAGCAGTTCGTCTTACCGGGCATTTGAACAAATCGCTCGAATGCCCGGCCAAAACAGAACGGACCAGATCCACTTGCCTGACAAATCCCAGCTTTTCTGGTTGTTCTTCCGCTTCTCGGGCCGCGTGAACCGCGCGGTCTATTTGCTCGGTTTTTTGTTCATGCTGGTGGCGATGTCTTTCCCGCTCTACCAGTTCATGCGCGTGCACCCGGAAAGCGGGGCCGCGCAAATCTGGTCGATGCTGTTTGGCCTGACCTTCCTGGTGTTTTTGTGGGCGCATATCGCCTTCAGCGTCAAACGCCTGCATGATTTCGACAAGCCCGGCCTTTATGCGGTCGCCTTATTCATCCCGGTGATCTCGATCTTCGCCTTCATCGCGCTGTGCTTTTTTCCGGGCACGCCGGGTCCGAATCAGTTCGGATACGAGACCAACGCGCCGCGATAGCGGCTGACAGCCAACTATTCGAAGCCCGAACGGTTGGCTGTGACGGCAAAAACCGCAGCGATGCTTTACTGAGCCTGGAATCGGCGTGCGCTGGAACAACCGAACGTCGTGACAGGACCGGGCGATTCGATTATCGCTGTCGTCATGAAGCTGCCCACAGACCCCGCCGAGAACCTTGCCGCCCTCATCCGCTGCCCGTCGGTCACGCCAGCCGAAGGTGGCGCGCTGACGGCTCTTGAAGCCATGCTGAAGCCGCTCGGCTTCGCGGTCGACCGCCCGACCTTCTCGGAGGACGGCACGCCCGACATCGAAAATCTCTATGCCCGGCGCTCGGGCAACGGCCCGCACCTGATGTTTGCCGGCCATACCGACGTCGTGCCGGTGGGGGACGAGGCGGCGTGGACACATCCGCCCTTCTCGGCTGACATCGTCAACGGTGAGATGTATGGCCGAGGTGCTGTCGACATGAAGGGCGGCATCGCCTGTTTCATCGCCGCTGTCGCCCGCCACGTCGAGGCACATGGCGGCCCCAAGGGGGCGGTTTCGCTGCTGATCACCGGCGACGAGGAAGGCCCCTCGATCAACGGTACGGTCAAGCTGCTCGAATGGGCCGCTTCGCGCGGCGAAAAATGGGACGCCTCGCTGGTTGGCGAGCCGACCAATCCCCACGCGCTTGGCGACATGATCAAGATCGGCCGCCGCGGCTCGCTGTCGGCCACGATCATCGTCCATGGCCGCCAGGGCCACGTCGCCTATCCGCATCTGGCCGACAATCCGGTGCGCGGACTGATGACACTGGTCGACGCGCTGCTCAACCCGGTCTTCGACAAGGGCACCAAGGATTTCCAGCCGTCCAATCTGGAAGTGACGACGATGGATGTCGGCAATGCCRCGACCAACGTCATCGCGGCCAAGGCGACGGCAACCTTCAACATCCGCTACAACGACAGCTGGACCGACGAGACGCTCCAGGCGGAGATCCACAACCGCCTGGACAAGGCGAGCGGGCGCAAGAAATACCGTCAGGGCCGCAAGGAGCCGATCGAGTTCGAACTCGTCTGGCGCGACCGGCCAAGCCACGTCTTCCTGACCCGCAACGACAAGCTGATCGACGCGCTGGCGGGTTCCATCAAGACGGTCACCGGCCGCGAGCCCAAGCTTTCGACCACCGGGGGCACGTCAGATGYACGCTTCATCAAGGACTACTGTCCGGTCGTCGAATTCGGACTGGTGGGCAAGACCATGCACATGGTCGACGAACGCGTGCCGCTTGCCGAACTGGAAATGCTGACACAGGTCTACCAGCAGTTCCTCGCAGACTGGTTCGGGTGACGAAAAGCCCTCATGCTGGCAACCAATGACATCGAGCAATATCTGTCGGGTGCCTGGAGGCTGATGCTGGGCAAGGCCGATGGCCTGCGCCAGCTCGATCTCAGCGCCGACGGCTTCTGGAACTCGTTCTTCGCCCTCTTGATAGCAGCGCCCGCGCTGATCGTCGGCTGGGTCGCCGTTTCCGATGAGCTTGCGCTGCAATCGGCATTCTCCGCCGGTCGCTTCGGCATCATCCTGCGGTTGGCGCTGGTCGATATCGGGGCCTGGATACTGCCGCTGATCGCCTTTGCGCTGGTGGCACCGCGGGCCGGCGTCGGCGACCGTTTCGTCCACTATGTCGTCGCCAGCAACTGGGCTTCGGCGATCATCGCATGGCTGATGTTGCCGACGGCGCTCTCGCGCATGCTGTTTCCGGCGGCGCAGAGCTTCACAACGCTGCTGTCGCTGGGGCTGTTTGCCCTGTCGATGGTGTTTACCTGGCGAATGACCAATGCCAGCATCGGCAAAGGTGCCGCTGTCGGGTCGGCGGTTTTTACCGCCATGTTCATGATGTCGCTGCTGGTGCTGTTTTCGCTACAGGCGATGTTCGGGATTTACGTGCCTCAGTAATCCACACCAGACAAGTAGAGCCCGTCGGGCGGCGCCACCTGGCCGCAGGCAGCGCGATTACGCGCATCGAGTGCTGCCTTGAGATGATCGGCCGTCCAGCCCCCCTCGCCGACCCGCTTCAGGCTGCCGACCATCGAGCGGACCTGGTTGTGCAGGAAAGAGCGCGCCGACGTCCTGACCTCGATCATCTCGCCCGTCCGTGTCACGTCGAGACGGTCGAGCGTCCTCAGCGGGCTGTTGGCCTGGCACTGGGTTGAACGGAAGGTGGTGAAATCGTGCCGGCCGAGCAGAAGCTTGGCAGCCTCCGCCATCGCCTCGTGGTCTAGGCGCTTGGGCACCCACCAGACCTTGCCGCGCTCAAGCGCAGCGGGGGCCCGGCGATTGAGGATACGGTAGATGTAGTGGCGCCCGGTGGCCGAGAAGCGGGCATCAAAATCGTCTGGCACCTGCTGTGCAGCAAGCACCGCCACGGTCTCGCCGGCCGCTTGCATATGCGCGTTGACCGCATCGCGCACCTTGTCGTTAGCCCACGCCTTGGTGAGGTCGGCATGAGCGACCTGGGCGGTCGCATGCACGCCGGCGTCGGTGCGACCAGCGCCGCGCAGCGAGATCTCGTCGCCCGAAAACTTAAAGATTGCCTGCTCGATGGCGGCCTGCACCGTATGCAGGCCGGCCTGCCGCTGCCAACCGGCATAGGCGCGACCGTCATACTCGATATCCAGGCGATAGCGCGGCATTTGCTGGGAAAACTCCGGCCGCTTTAGGCGGCCAGAGCCGTACCGAAGGCCGAGGCGTAGACCAGCTTGCCGGTCTCGGGCGCATCGCCCCAGGCCAGCGCCTGCAGCGCGTCGCACTGATAGTCGCTTTCGAACTTCGCAGCACGTTCATGGGTGTAGCCGAAGCGGCCGTAGTAGGCAGGATCGCCAAGCACCACGGCCAGCATCTCGCCGGCATCCTTGAGGCGGATATGGGCCTCGCGGATCAACGCGCCACCGATGCCGCTGCCGTGGAAATCGGGTTCGACCGCCAGAGGCGCAAGTGCGACCGCCGGAACGGTGCTGCCGCCGTTCTGCACATAGAGGCGCGAAAACAGGATGTGGCCGACCACATCGCCATCTTCCTCGGCGACCAGTTCGACGATCACATCGCCCTGGGAAACCAGCGCATCGACCAGACCGGCCTCGGCCTGCTGGCCGAAGGCATGTTCTTCAACGAGGCGGATCGCCTCACGGTCGCGCGGCGTTGCCGCCCGAATCGACATCATGCTCATGACAACTTCATTCCTTTTTCGATCTTGGCACCGCGCAGGAATTCATCCGCGGTGACGGGTTTTCCTCCCGCCTTTTGCACCTCGACCAATCCAACGGCACCTTCGCCGCAGGCAATCTCCAACCGGTCGTTGAGAACCGTTCCCGGCTCTCCTTGTCCAGCGGCACGTTGCGAGCGCAAAACTTTCAGGCGCTCTGTTCGTCCGCCGATTCCGAATTCGCACCAGGCGCCGGGAAACGGCGACAGGCCACGGATATTGTTGTCGACCGCCGTCGCCGGCAAGGTCCAATCGATCCGCGTCTCCGCCTTATCGATTTTTTTGGCGTAGGTCACGCCTTCGCTGGCCTGGGGCACCGTTTCCAGCCTGCCCGCTTCGAGTTCCGCCAGCGCTTCTACCATGAGCGAGGCACCCACCGCCATCAGACGATCGTGCAACTCGCCAGCTGTCATGTCGGGTCCAATCGCGACTTTTTC
>NZ_JBFUKO010000490.1:0-4155 GCF_056400805.1 Aminobacter sp. P4_H6_2 | reverse complement strand
ACCTTGTTGACCGTCAGCGACGTGCCGTCGAGCGCGACGGAACCCTTCGGCGCAATGAATTTGGCCAACTCGCGCGGCGCCTCCAGGCGGAAACGCACCGCTTCGCCCTCATCCTCGCGCGCCACGATCTCGGCCATGCCGTCGACGTGTCCCGAAACGATGTGGCCGCCCAGCTCATCGCCGATCTTGAGGGCGCGTTCGAGATTTATCTTGCGACCGGACGCCCAGTCGCTCGCCGTGGTCAGGCGGAGTGCTTCTTCCCAGGCCTCGACCTCGAACCAGCGAGCATTCGAAGTATCTTCGGGCAACGTGACGACAGTCAGGCAGACACCGGAGCAGGAAATCGACGCACCGATGTCGATCTTCTTGGGATCATAGGCCGTGTCGATGCGCAGGCGCACGCCCTGGTCGAGCTGAGTTGCAGACGCGACTGTACCCACGTCGGTAACGATCCCGGTAAACATCAGATTTCCCTTATCCATTCAGCGAAGTGGTCCTCACCGAAGCGCGCCTCGCGCACCAGCTCGAACCCTGCCGGTATATGGTCGCGGCCGATAGGCGCTGCAATGCCGTCGCGACCAATCGCTTCGGGTCCGTAAAACAGTGCGATGCGGTCGACGAGGCCCTCATCGAGAAAGGCGCGCGCTGTGTCGGCCCCGCCTTCGACGATGATGCGCGACATGCCGTGATTGCCCAGATCCTCAAGCAGTTCGGGCAGTGCCACGCGCCCGTCATAGGTCTCGGTCGCGAGGAATTTCACGCCGGCGCGCTCCAGTTCCGCCCTGTTGGTCGTATGGATTTCCGAACAGGCGGCGACGAGCACCGGCACATCATTGGCCGAGCGAGCGAGTTTCGACGTCGCCGGCAACCGGGCCAGCCTGTCGAGCACGATGCGCGCCGGCGAACGCGCCCTGAGCCCCGGCAAACGCACAGTCAACTCGGGATCGTCAGCAAGGGCGGTGCCGATGCCAATCAGGATGGCGTCGGTTTCGGCGCGCATGATGTGAACCTGGCGGCGAGCGATCTCACCGGTGATCTCGATCTGGCCCTGGCCTCGCCTGCCGATCATGCCGTCGGCGGAAAGCGCAAGCTTCAGAATCACTTCCGGGCGCTTCCTCACGGAGCGATTCATGTAACCGGCAAGCTGGTTGGAGGCTTCGCGGGCAAGCACACCTTCCCTGACCTCGACGCCGGCGCCTCGGAGGATGGCATAGCCTTTGCCGGAAACGCGTGGATCCGGGTCGCTTGCGGCGCCGACAACGCGTGTTACGCCTGCGGTGACCAGCGCATTGGCGCAAGGCGGGGTACGGCCGTGATGAGCGCAGGGCTCAAGCGTGACATAAGCGGTGGCGCCACGCGCCAGGTCGCCTGCTTCAGCCAAGGCTTCGGCTTCGGCATGCGGCCTCCCGCCTATGGCGGTGACACCGCGTCCGACGATAACAGGTCCAGAACCATCGTCCCGGACGATGAACGTGCCCACCGCCGGGTTGGTCGAAGTCAGTCCGAGGTGCTTTCGCGACAGCCTAAGTGCGGCTGCCATGAAACGGCGGTCTATCCTGTCCTGCGTGGATGCGTCGTAGACCATTGCTCAGCTGGCTTCCTCGTCGCCCTTGAGCTCGCCCAACACTTCGTGGAAATCCTTGGCCTCGCGGAAGTTACGGTAGACCGAGGCGAAGCGCACATAGGCAACGYCATCGAGCGACTTCAGCGCCTCCATGACCAGCCGGCCGATCTCGCCGGAAGGGATTTCGCTTTCGCCGGAGCTTTCAAGCTGACGGACGATGCCGGTCACTGCACGCTCGATGCGCTCGGGATCGACATTACGCTTGCGCACCGCGATCTCGACCGAGCGGGCAAGCTTGTCGCGATCAAACGGCACCTTGCGTCCGGATTTCTTGAGCACGACGAGGTCGCGGAGTTGAACACGCTCGAATGTGGTGAAGCGTCCGCCGCAGACCGGGCAGATGCGCCGGCGGCGGATCGCAGCGCCATCCTCGGCCGGACGAGAGTCCTTCACCTGCGTGTCTTCAGACTGGCAATATGGGCAACGCATCGTTCAGCCTTGTCATTCGAATCCTCGACCGTGAAAGGCTTAACCCATCGGCCCGGAAATCGGAACCATCATCCCAGGATGTGGAGACCGCATTTGCCGATCGACCACCGCCGAAAGAGCAAAAAAGCCCCACCCCTTATATGTCGGGATGGGGCTCCAAAGCTTTCGGGGATGGTTTCGCACCCTCCCCGGCCCGGCATCTTAGCCGAGATAAGGATAAAGCGGGAAGCGCTCGGTCAGGCTGACGACTTTCTGCTTCACCGCCGCCTCGACGGCAGCGTTGCCCTCGTCCGAGTTGGCAGCCTTGAGGCCGTCCAGCACTTCGGTGATCAGCGTGCCGATCTCACGGAACTCGGCCTCGCCGAAGCCGCGAGTCGTGCCGGCCGGGGTGCCGAGACGGACGCCCGAGGTGACGAAGGGCTTTTCCGGATCGAAAGGAATGCCGTTCTTGTTGCAGGTGATGTTGGCGCGGCCAAGGGCTGCCTCGGCGCGCTTGCCGGTGGCGTTCTTGGGCCGCAGGTCGACCAGCATCAGATGGTTGTCGGTGCCGCCCGAAACGATGTCGAGGCCGGTGTCCTTGAGGCTCGCGGCCAGCGCCTTGGCGTTGGCGACGACATTTGCCGCATAGGTCTTGAACTCGGGCTTCAGCGCCTCGCCGAAAGCCACCGCCTTGGCAGCGATGACATGCATCAGCGGGCCGCCTTGCAGGCCTGGGAACACCGCCGAGTTCATCTTCTTGGCGATGTCCTCGTCGTTGGTGAGGATCATGCCGCCGCGCGGGCCGCGCAGCGACTTGTGCGTGGTGGTGGTGACGACATGGGCGTGCGCCAGCGGCGACGGATGCACACCGCCGGCAACCAGGCCAGCAATGTGGGCCATGTCGACCATCAGATAAGCGCCGACTTCATCGGCGATCTCGCGGAAGCGCTTCCAGTCCCAGATGCGGGAATAGGCGGTGCCGCCGGCAAGGATCAGCTTCGGCTTGTTTTCGCGGGCAAGGCGCGCGACCTCGTCCATGTCGAGCAGATTGTCGTCCTTGCGAACGCCATAAGAGACGACCTTGAACCACTTGCCGGACATGTTGACCGGCGAACCATGGGTCAGGTGACCGCCCGAATTCAGGTCGAGGCCCATGAAGGTGTCGCCCGGCTGCAGCAGCGCCAGGAACACGGCCTGGTTCATCTGGCTGCCGGAATTCGGCTGGACGTTGGCGAACTTGCAGTCGAACAGCTTCTTGGCGCGTTCGATGGCGAGCTCCTCGGCAACGTCGACGAACTGGCAGCCGCCATAGTAGCGCTTGCCCGGATAACCCTCGGCATATTTGTTGGTCATGATCGAGCCCTGCGCCTCGAGAACGGCGCGGGAAACGATGTTTTCCGAGGCGATCAGCTCGATCTCGTGACGCTGGCGGCCAAGCTCATTGCGGATCGAGCCGAAGATTTCCGGATCGGCCTCCGACAGCGGGGTTCCAAAGAAGGATTCGAGGTGTTTCGAAGCGGCCATTGCGGAAGATCCTTTAGTCCGGAGGGCATCGGGGAGGTTCGGCGGGCCATTAACACACTTGCCCCAGCGTCGCCACGTTTGCAGCGCGAAATTTCGTTGTCGCTTTGCGCCATAGGGCACTCAAACAAAAAAGGCCGCCCCAAAGGACGGCCTTTTCAAAAATGGTTGTGGCTAGCTCAGAGTGCAGAAGTGATCTGCAGCTCATCAACACCGTCGAGGCCATAGATATCGTCGCGGAACTGGGCGACTCCGTCGCCCGTCGACCATGCCGAGACATAGGTGAAGTAGACCGGTACGGGGTTGGTGACCGGAATGGGCGTGTTCTCGCCCGACTTGATGGTCTGCTCGAAGTGCTGGCGGCTCCAGCCCGGCGTGTCGCGCAGGATCCAGGTAACAAGGTCGCGGACGTTCTGGACGCGCACGCAGCCCGACGAATCGAAGCGCATCATCTTGCCGAACAGGCTCTGCTGCGGCGTGTCGTGCATATAAACGCCGTCGGGGCTCGGGAAGTTGATCTTGACCGAAGCCATCGCGTTGTTGGCGCCGGGGTCCTGGCGGAAGCGATATTTCGCCGCCTCTTCCGTCGACCAGTCGACATT
>NZ_JBFUKO010000489.1:0-4159 GCF_056400805.1 Aminobacter sp. P4_H6_2 | reverse complement strand
TTGCCCAAGAGGTGCGCAAGATACTGGAAAGCCACGTTAAAACTGAAGAAACAAGCGGCAATGAGTCTCATTTCGAGCGCCACATACAGAATTCAAATACACAACCTTATGAATTTGAACCCGGCCCAGAAAAAGACCAGGGGACGACCGTTGCGGTGAAACTGGAGACCAAGAGCCAGCCACCAACGGGATATCCGCTTGGCATGGTGCTGCGTGCCTGCCCGGATATTGCCGATTACGCACGAAACGGCATTTCGGGCTGGGCCGATCTGGTGGAAACGGCGAATTTGGTGCGCGGCGCCCTTGGCGTCAGTCCGGATGCGTGGAACCAGGCCTGCGAGGCGATGGGGGCGGTGGACGCAGCGATCATGGTGGCGGCGATGCTGCAGCGGGGTGAGGCGATTGCAAGCCCGGGCGGTTACCTGCGCAGCCTCACAGCCAAGGCCAACGCCGGAGAGTTCTCCATCGGACCGGTGCTGATGGCGCTGCTGCGGGGCAGGGGAGGGGCCCAGGCCAAGGCAGGGTGACCGACAGCTGCCGATTGCTTGAAGAAGTCGGTTGAGCTTGAATTGAGCGTCAAATGAGCACATATTGATCACATGGATATCAAACTACGACAGGAGCGGGTTATGACGGCTCAGAGTTTGGGAATGTCGGCGGCCCATTTCGGTGACGCCCGGTCGCCCTTTCTGTCGGCGCGGCGCGTGTCGGAACTGCTGGGTGTGACCCAGTCCGAGCTTGCCCGGCTTGTCGGTGTCGCCCGCAATACGCTGACGGCGCGGTCGGGCGCGCGCAAGGTCGATCAGGCGCTGAGCCCGGTCGTGCGCATTCTGGCGATGGCTGCCGAGATGGCGGGCGACGAAAACCGCGCTGTAATCTGGTTCAAGCATCAGCCGATCCCAGGCTGGGCGGGGAAGACGGCCTACGATCTGGTCGGCGAGGGCAAGGCCGACAAGGTTCTGGCCTATCTGGAGGCGGTGCGCTCCGGCGTTTATGCCTGAAGCTTCTACGCAGCAGGTCCGCACGCTGTGGAGAGCCTTTGTGCCGCGCTGGGCGCACATGCMGTTGTCAGGCGAGGGTGCTGCACGCTTTGGCGGACGCTGGAATCCGGTCGGTGCGTCGGCACTTTATGCCGCTTGCGAGCTTTCCACCGCCTGGGCCGAATATAATCAGGGTTTTGTCCAGCATCCGGCATTGATCGCACAGCTTGAATTGTCGGATGCGAGGCTGGCCGATCTGACTGATACCGCGGTGCTGGAGGGGCTCGGCGTTGATCCGTCGATTCACAGATGCGAGTGGCGCGCCGATCTAGACGAGGGCCGGACGCCTGAAACCCATCTGCTGCGGCAAAGGCTGCTGTCTCAGGGCTTTGAAGGTGTCGTCTACCCCTCCTTCATGTCGCCGGGCGGCAGCTGCGTTGCCTTGTGGCACTGGAACGGCGCGGGCAAGCCTTCACTGAAGGTGATCGACCCCGATCAACGCTTGCCGAAAACGCCTGTTTCCTGGYTGTGAAGCAGGTTAGCGGCCACTGCGCTGCCTAGGATGAAGCGTCCGCTTCCGGTCAAACGATCAAGCGTGCGGCTCTTCCGAGCTTGCGTTCGGCATCGTTGTAATAGGCCGAGGCCTGGTTGACCGAGCGGTGTTGCGACTGCTGCATGGCGTCGAGCAGCGGAATGCCGCGCCGGCCCGCTTCGGTGAGATAGCCCGAGCGTAGGCCATGCGCCGAAAATTCCTGGGGGTCGAGCCCGGCTTCGGCGATGCGGCGCTTGAGGATCAGATTGACCGCCTGCGGGGTCAGCGCGCGGCGCTGGAGATGGCCCCAACGGTCGATGGCGCGGAACACCGGCCCCTCGCTGAGCTGTGCCTGGGCGATCCAGTCCTTGAGCAGCGTTACCGGGCGGCCGATCAGCAACACCTCGCTGCGGCTGTCTCCGTCGGTGGTTTTGGTCCGACCGAGTTTTATCGCCACGCAGGGTATTTTTTCGCCGTCGGGGTCGTGCGGATCGGCCGGCACCGGCTCTTGTTCCATCAGTTGGTCGAGGCGAAGAGCAGCAATCTCGCTGCGCCGGCGGCCACCCGAAGCAAAGGCGGCGATCAGCAGCGCCCGGTCGCGGCCATCGACAAGACTGTCGCCGCTGCAGGTCTTCAGCACCGCCGCCAGAATGTCTGACGTGACCGCCTTTTGGCTCTTGCGCTGAGACGGCCGATCCGTGGCGCGTATGGCGAGCTTGAGCGCACTTTTGAGGCCAGGCGCGTTGAAATCTCCGAGCAGGCCGCGCCATTTGGTTAGCGTCGACCAGCTCGACAGCTTGCGCCGCACCGTAGCTGGCGCATGTGGTCTTTCCTTCACCTTAAGCAGGCCCTGGGCGACCAGGGCTGCCGCCACCTCGCTGGGCATGCCGTGGGCGGTATCGCTCAGGCGGTGGACAGGATCCCACAAATGATGGGCGACGAATTTCAGCAACAGCGTTTCCGGCGCTGGCCACGGCAGTTCCATGCCTGTTGCGGCGAGTGCCCAGGCCTCGAGATAAAACAGATCAGACGTGAGAGCCCGCAGCGAGTTTGGGCCGAGGCCCTGGCTGGCGAGGTGGCGCAAGGTTGCGACGTCGTCGTCGCTGAGGACGCCGGCGAGCTGGGTGCGGCGGTCGAACGGCAAGACGGCATCGAGCGCATCCAGCGCTTCGGCCCGGCGGGCAACGGCTTCGGCAAAGTCACGCTGGGCGTTGGAAGCTGCGGGCAGTTTGGCCATGAGGTGCCTTTTGAGCGGATTTCCTGGGCCGCGCGCGGCCATGTCTGGCACGAATTTGAGCGATTTCGACTCTGAAATCCATCATTATCGATAAGAGGTCATTATCGATATGGAAAGATCGTTCGTTTGCACCACGATGTGGCTAAAGTAAATGGCCGGATAGCTTTGTAATTGGAAAATGTATTAAGGTTAATCAATGGCTTACAAGTAGCCTCTAGGACGCCGTGCATAATCCTGGTGGGTAACCGGCGCAGATTTGGGGGCAGTGGCGCATCGCTGGGCAATTGTGAAACTCGCTTTCTCGACCGCTGCATCAGGGTGAGCGTCGGGCTCGACCCGAGATCGACATTTTCGCCGAGGAATTGACTGGCGCGATTGCCGCCGACGGTCCTTCGCAGATCCGAAGAGTTGGAATGCGACTGCCAGGGTGTCTCCCTGCGGCAACACTGCACCCCATTTCCGTGGCGCCGCGCCTGCGGTGGACGGTTTGCGCTTCTGGATTCGGCCGGATCACGACATGATTGCTTCTGATGCTGCCGACTAGCGTACGGCAGCATCGGGTACGGGGGGCTGGACTCGCAGGCTGCCAAGGGCGCCTTGCGGAGAAGGAGACGGTGCCCATGCGCGCACCCGCCCGCGGACCGCTCGTTCGACTGCGGACACGACGCTTTGCACACATCAGATTGTTTACGACAGTTGCGCTTGCAACAGCCTCTATAGTTCCGGCACACGCCCAGTCCACCGATTGGACCGGCGCGGTCTCCTCCAATTGGTTTCTGGCTGAGAACTGGACTGCCGGCTTTCCCAGGCAGACGATAGACGGAAACATCAACACGGTGACGCGGAATTCTACGGTGGTCGCGAGCCCGGGCGCGTTGGCCCGAAATCTCGCCATCGGTCAAAACGGGACGGGAATACTCGTTGTCCAAGGCGGCGGGACATTGGCCGATTCCTCCGGTGCGATCGGCAATTTACCTGGCGGGCGGGGCACGGTGACAGTGACCGGAGCGGGCTCCAACTGGTCGAATGCCGGAAACGTCGTGATCGGCGGCCAGGGCACGGGCACGCTCACAATCCAAGGCGGCGGCAGCGTGAATAGCGGCAGCAGCTCCATCGGATTGTCTCAAGGGTCCACGGGCACGGTGACCGTGGCCGGCCCGGACTCCGTCTGGGTCAACGGAACAAGCGGCGGTCTCAATATCGGCAGTTTTGGTACGGGCACGCTCAAGGTCGAGAACGGCGGCAGAGTCATCAATGCCTCCGCCTTCGCCGCCAACATCGGCAGCGGTGCAGGCTCACAGGGCATGGTGACAGTGACCGGCGCACGCTCCACCTGGAGCAACACGTCGGGAGTTAACGTCGGCAACCTCGGCACCGGCACGCTGACCATAGCGGAGGGCGGCTTGGTGG
>NZ_JBFUKO010000488.1:0-4160 GCF_056400805.1 Aminobacter sp. P4_H6_2 | reverse complement strand
TCGGAAGGCACGGCCTCGCGCCCCGCTTCCCGAACTTTTCATGAGCAATAGCCAGACCGGAAACGGGGCGTGGCGGTGAATAAGCTTGGCTCCTTCGCCCCGTTTACGGGGAGAAGGTGCCGGCAGGCGGATGAGGGGCGGCGCGAACTTGCAATATTTAGTGCTGCCCCTCACCCGGCCCTCCGGGCCACCCTCTCCCCGTAAACGGGGCGAGGGGAACCCACACCCACCGAATTTCCACCCGGCCCCCTTCCATGCCGGCAAAATTCCGTTAAAACGCAGGCTCAGAACGGGCCCCGAGGGGCGAAGGTGGTTGGATAGTATGTCGGACGACAGTTTCTTTCGTGAGGTGAACGAGGAAATTCGCCATGAACGGGCGAAGGCCCTGTGGGATCGTTATGGCCCCGCAGCCATCGTCGTCGCCGTGCTGGTCGTCATCGGCACAGGCATGTTCGTCGCTTGGGAATATTGGCACGAAAAAAGCGCCAACCAGTCCGGCGATCAGTTCTCGCAGGCCCTCACGCTCGCCAATTCCGGAAAGGCCGACGAGGCGCTCGCCGCTTTCGACGCACTGGAAAAGGACGGCTACGGTGCCTATCCGCTGTTGGCTCGCATGCGTGCGGCAACCGTCCAGGCTGACAAGGGTGACTTCAAGGCCGCCATTGCCGGCTTCGACGAAGTGGCCGCCGACACCTCGATCCCGAGCGTCCTCCGCGACATCGCGCGCCTGCGCGCAGCTCTGCTTCTGGTCGACCACGGTTCTTATGCCGATGTGTCGAGCCGCGTCGAGACGCTGACCAACGACACCAACCCGCTGCGTCATTCGGCTCGCGAAGCACTTGGCCTTGCAGCCTGGAAGGACGGCAAGCTCACGGATGCGCAGAAGCTTTTCGAGCAGATTTCCTCCGACGACGGCGCTCCGCGCAACGTGCGTCAGCGCTCCAACCTCCTGGCCGAACTGATCCGCGGTTCCGGCAACGCGTCGTGATGCGGGTCTGATGGCTTTCAAGATCGCCATAATCGGCCGACCGAACGTTGGCAAATCCACGCTTTTCAACCGCCTGGTTGGAAAGAAGATCGCCCTTGTCGACGACACGCCGGGCGTGACGCGCGACCGCCGCGTCCATCCGGCCAAGCTCTATGACCTCGTCTTCGACGTCATCGATACGGCCGGTTTCGAGGATGCGGCCGCTGCGACCCTCCAGGGTCGGATGCGGGCGCAGACCGAGATCGCCATCCACGAAGCCGATCTCATCTTCTTCATGGTCGACGCCAAGGCTGGCCTGACCCCTGACGACCGCACCTTCGTCGAGATCGTTCGCCGCTCAGGCAAGCCGGTGGTGCTCGTCGCCAACAAGGCCGAGGCGCGCGGTGCCGAAGGCGGTGCGCTCGAGGCATGGGAACTCGGTATCGGCGAGCCGGTGCAGATCTCGGCCGAACATGGCCAGGGCATGCCAGACCTGCGCGACGCCGTTGTCGAGGCACTCGGCAGGGAACGTGTCTTTGCCGATGACGAGGACGACGCAGACGACATCGCCGAAAGCGACGTGCTGATTGGCGAGGATATCGCCGATCCCGACGCCGAGGATGTCCATGCCTATGACGAGACCAAGCCGCTCAGGATCGCGGTTGTTGGCCGTCCGAATGCTGGCAAGTCGACGCTGATCAATACGCTGCTCGGCGAAGAGCGCCTTTTGACCGGGCCCGAAGCCGGTATCACCCGCGATTCGATTTCGGTCGACTGGGAGTGGCACGGCCGCAACATCAAGATGTTCGACACCGCTGGCATGCGCCGCAAGGCCAGGGTCCAGGAAAAGCTCGAGAAGCTGTCGGTGCAGGACGGCCTGCGCGCCATCCGTTTTGCCGAGATCGTCATCATCGTGCTCGACGCGACGATCCCGTTTGAAAAGCAGGATCTGCAGATCGCCGACCTGATCATCCGCGAGGGCAGGGCACCCGTCATCGCCTTCAACAAGTGGGACCTGATCGACAACCCGCAGGAAGCGCTCGCCGAACTGCGCGAGAAGACCGAGCGGCTGTTGCCGCAGGCGCGTGGCCTGCAGGCCGTGCCGATGTCGGCGGAGACCGGTCGCGGTCTGGACAAGCTGATGGACGCGGTGATGAAGACCCACCGGGTCTGGAACAGCCGCGTGTCGACCGGCAAGCTCAACCGCTGGCTCGAAGGCATCCTTGCCCATCATCCGCCGCCCGCCGTCGCCGGCCGCCGCCTCAAGATCAAGTACATCACCCAGGCAAAGACGCGGCCCCCGGGCTTCGTTTTGTCCTGCTCGCGCCCCGATGCGATGCCGCAGTCTTACGTGCGCTATCTCGTCAACAATCTGCGCGAGGCCTTCGACATGCCCGGCGTGCCGATCCGCATGGCGCTGCGCACCTCCGACAATCCCTTTGCCGGACGCGCCAAGAAAAAACGCTGAGAAGTTCAAAGGGCTCGCATCATGCGGGTCCTTGCCACATTGCAGCAACGCCGCATCGACCCGAAAATCAGTTCAGATTTTCGGAAAGTACGACGCGCAAATTCAAGGCGTTAGAGCGTCTTTTGCGCGTCCAAGAGGACGCGCGTCGCTCTAAGGGCGCGCGTYAACGCTCTATCAAGGTTAATGCATCATTTTTCTCTCCAGTAGGGTGTGTTGCGTCCTGGAGAGTTCCCGTGCATCGACGAGTTGTGAAACGGCGGTTTGCTGCTGCCCGCGAGGGTAGACGTTCGTTCCTGGCGCCCGCCGTCGTCGGGCTCGGAATCTGGCTCGGCTTTCCCACCGTCGCCGCCTATCAGGACATGACCAGCCTCGTCTCCGGCCTCGAGGGACAGAGCACGCGCTGGAGCTCTTATGTCGAAAAGTCGGCAGCCGGCTCGGTCCATGCCGCCGAAATGCCTTTCGTCGACGGCATCATTACCGGCCCGATCTCCGGCTCGGGCGTCAAGATCGCCGGCGTAGGCACCGTCTCGTTCCGCGGCAAGAAATTCGGCGCCTCCGATGTGCCTGACGAAGAGCGCGTCGTGCGCGTCGACAAGAAGGGCCGCATCATCCACGTCTCGCGGGTCAATCCGCCGAAGAATTTCACCGCCGGTTCGGTTTTCGAGCGCACCAGTTCATTGCTTCAACCGGCTCTCGACAGCGGCCTCAAGCTGACCTTCGCCAAGCCCGAAATCAAGGGCAAGGAAGTCCAGATCGCAGCGGCTTTCCACGTCAAGGAAACCAAGGCGCGCGTTTCGCCTGGCGTGCCGGCGATGCTGGCGTCCCTGGTCACCAACGACAATGCCGACGTGCTCGCCACCGCCTATGCGCCGGCGGAGCCCGACTACGCTAAGGCCTCGCCGTTCGAGGCCCTGTTGGGGGGCGACGATCAAGCCAATGGCCGCTTCATCCCGCCGATGGGCAAGGGCGACCACTGGTGGCTGGAAAGCCCGTTGCCGGCCAGTGTGTTTTCGAAGGCCGAGCAGACATGCCTCGCCACTGGCATCTATTTTGAAGCGCGCGGCGAATCGCTGCGCGGCCAGGCGGCTGTCGCCCAGGTCATCTTGAACCGCGTGCGCAACCCGGCCTATCCCGACAGCATCTGCGGCGTCGTCTACCAGAACGACGGCTGGTTCAACCGCTGCCAGTTCTCGTTCGCTTGCGACGGCATCAAGGACCGCGTCACCAGCCCATCGCATTACAAGACCGCTCAGGATGTCGCTATGGCGGTGACCGCCGGCAAGATCTTCATCCCGGAAGTCGGCTCGTCGACCCATTATTACGCCAACTACGTCAACCCGGGCTGGGCGCGCGGGATGAAGAAGATGACCAAGATCGGCCTCCACATCTTTTATCGCACCTATGGCGGCGGCTGGAGCTGATCGAGCCCGAGACCCGGCTCCCTGGGTCAAGCGAGTCCCCGATTGCGCGCGGATTCGGCAGGTGATCGCCGACTGAAGGCGTGGGCAGGATGTCGCACTTCGCCAACTCACTGAATTTGCTAGCTAAAATACTTAGTTAGAAGGGTGTCCGCGTGGCTTGACGGGCACCCACCCTCTAACTATGTTGCCGGCGACTTTGAAGCGGACGAACGGATGCGCTCGGACCGGGCGGGAGTTTGCAATGGCCAAGCCATCAGGGCCGGGCGATACTGGAAACGACCGGCCTGAAAATCGAGACGAAAAC
>NZ_JBFUKO010000487.1:0-4174 GCF_056400805.1 Aminobacter sp. P4_H6_2 | reverse complement strand
GCTGTGGATATCCCAATGCCGTTCAGGAAGGTTTTTTCGACCAGGCGATCCTGGGCGACTGCCAGCGCACGTGCTGGCGGGTAGACGGGGACGGTACGAGCGAGTTGCTCGGCTGCCAGCACCGGCACGTTTTCGAATTCGTAGGTGACGACGGCACCGGCGCGCGCCAGTTCGTCGAGACCGGCCGGATCGTCATAGGCGGCAACGATCTGGCGGTTGGCGACCTGGGCCGCCGGGCAATCTGCCTGGGGCTCGAGAACAACGGTCTGATAGCCGAGGCGAGCCGCCGCCATGGCCAGCATGCGGCCAAGCTGGCCACCGCCGATGATGCCGATGGTGGCGCCAAGGGGAAGGGGCGCGCTCACGCGTCGTCCGTCGGCTGTTCGGCGACCCTTGCGGTCTGGGCGGCGCGCCATTCGTCGAGCCTTGTGGCGAGCGCGTCGTCAAAAAGGGCAAGCACGGCTGCGGCAAGCAGCGCTGCGTTGGCGGCACCGGCCTTGCCGATGGCAAGCGTTCCCACCGGGATGCCGGCCGGCATCTGAACAATGGAGAGCAGCGAATCCTGGCCCGACAGGGCCTTTGATTCGACCGGCACGCCGAACACCGGCAACGGGGTCATGGCTGCCGTCATTCCGGGAAGATGGGCGGCACCGCCGGCGCCGGCAATGATGACGCGGAAGCCGGCGGCCTTGGCGCCTTTGGCGAATTCATAGAGCCGGTCGGGGGTGCGGTGGGCCGAGACGATGCGCGCCTCATAGGTGATGCCGAGCACGTCGAGCAATTCGGCGGCATGGCGCATGGTCGCCCAGTCTGACTGGCTCCCCATGATGATGGCGACGTCGACCCTGTCCTTGCTCACGCGCGGCACCCCTGCTTGACAAGCCTGCGCTTAACCGAAATGCGCTGCCACCGCAACCAAAGGCCGGCTGCAAATGGCGGATTCTCAGGCAATGATGTCGGGGATGATCCGGTCTTCGATCTGGGTGATCTTGTCCTTGAGGACCAGTTTCTTTTTCTTCATCCGCTGGATCTGCAACGTATCGCAGCCCATCGCGATCATCGCGTTGATCGCGGCGTCGAAATCGGCATGGTCCTGCTTCAAGCGTGCAAACTCGAGACGAATCTCGGCCTGTTCCTGTTCCGACATGTCTACCGTCTGCAAACTCACTGGCGCACCCGGGGCGCTCCTAAGGCGGGTCGGCGACTCCTTGTCACCGGCCGCGAAGCCCTTATCACATTTCAAGCTGTCAGGAAATGCTACCACACGTTATTCGACATCGCCTTTCTGGGGTGGCAGACTGTCATGGTTCCGTCACAGAGCGCTGTCTGCGGTGGGCAGGGCTGTGCTCGGGACTTCGAGGAAACCATGAAAGGGAGAACCAATCATGTCTCTTGCTTCCCATCTTGAAGAGCTTCAGCGGAAACACGGCGACATCGAGCGTCAACTCGGTGAAGCGATGAATCATCCCTCGGTGGACGATTTGCAACTCGTCATGCTGAAGCGTCGCAAGCTGGCTCTCAAGGACGAGATTGAAAAGCTGAAAGGGGACCCGACCCAGCACTAAGGCCACGCTCTCGGTCTCCCCTTAGGGCCCGCCACTTTCCGCGCGGGCCAGATAGCCGGCGGCGACAACATCGCCGCCGGGACAGGGTGATGTGTTTTGTCAACCTAGGTGGGTGCGAACTCTCCGAGCTTGCCGCCAAGGCGACTTCCCCGTCGCTTCTCAAGCATCCCAGAACTGATCTAACCAGATATTGAGCTTCCTGAACCCGGTGACGCTCACCGCGTAGACGCGGCGCGTTCCTTCGGCGCGCGCGCTGACCAGGCCTGCATCCAGAAGTACCTTGAGGTGCTGCGACACTGCGGGCCGCGACACCGGCAAGCCGGCCGCGAGTTCACCCACGGTCTTTGGGCCGCGCCGCAATTCTTCGAGCAGATGGCGCCGGTTGGCATCGGATATGGCCAAAAAGGAGTCGTCAGCTGTCATGGCTCCCTTTGTGCCGCAACAGGTTCCAAATCTCAACCATGAGTCGCAAGGCTGCCGTATTGTCCCGCACCGTTCATGTGCGGCGGTCAGATTTCCGTCTCGGCCTTCTGCCTGGGGTCGAGACGCAGCGATTCCGGTGTCGCGCTGCGGTCGGCTGGCTGGGTCTGGAACGCCTCGCGATCCTCGATGGGAACCGGCGCGCGGCGCCTGATGCGCAAGGCGGTGTAGCCGGCCAAGGTGAAATGTGCGGCAGCCGTGGCAAGGAACAGTGCCTCCGGCCGCATGTGGTCCATGAGGCCAGCGCCAAGCAGCGGGCCGACCATGGTACCAAAGCCATAGAGCAGCAACAGGCCGCCCGAAACCTTGACGAAATCCTCGGGGTTGGCGTGGTCGTTGGCATGCGCCACCGCCAGCGAATAAAGCGTGTAGGCAAAAGCGCCGTAGCTCGCCGTCATGGCAATCACGAACGGGCCTGAGCGTGGCGCTACCAGGAAGATCAGAACCGCCGCAATCGCCGAGGCGAGCGACGCGCCGATCAGCACATAACGCCTGTCGGTCCTGTCGGAGGCCTTGCCGACCGGGATCTGCAGGGCAGCGCCTGCGACCACCACCAGGCTCATCATCAAAGCGATCTGAGGCGTCGAAATGCCGACGCGCGCGCCATAGACCGCACCCAGCGTGCCCCAGCCGCCATTGGCGACGCCGATGAGGAAACAGGCGACCGAGGCGACCGGCGAATTGGCGTAGAGGCCCTTGATGTCGAGCGAGACGTCCTGCAGCGGCTTGGGGTGGGCGGCGCTCGAAACGGCGGTCGGGATCAGCGACAGGCAAAACAGGATGCCGGTGACCATGAACAGCGCGTCGCTTCTGACATCGCCGCCGGCGACCATCATCTGGCCGGCCATGATCGAGGCGTAGGTGACCATCATGTAGAGGCCGAAGACAGTGCCCCGGTTTTCGTTGGTGGCGCGCTCGTTGAGCCAGCTCTCGATGACCATGAAGGCGCCGGCCATGGCAAAGCCGGTGAAGGCGCGCAGCGCGATCCAGACATATTCGTTGACGATCAGGCCAGTCAGCAGCGCGATGATCGCAGCGGAAGCCGCAAAGGTGCCGAAGGCGCGGACATGGCCGGCGCGGCGGACGACACGCGGGGCAAAATAACAGCCGGCAACGAAGYCGCCCGCCCAGGCGGTGCCCATCAGGCCGAGTGCCGTGGTGGAGAAACCCTCTTCCTGGCCGCGCAGCGGAAGCAGAAGGCCATGCAGGCCCGAGGCGGCGAGCAGGAAGGCGGTGCCGCGAAGCAACGACAGGATCGGCCGGTAGGTTGCGAGCATCTGTTGTCCCACCACGAATCAATTAGGTGCTAAAATGTGATGATAGCCTCTTTGGGGCTTATCGGTGGCGGGCGAGGATCAGCCGCGCTTGAACAATGCTTCGGCCGCCGATTTGGTCGAGCCCTTGACGGCGAGCTCGGCCTCGAGCCGCACGATCTCGGCGCGCAGGGCAGCGATGCGCTCGTTGAGTTCGCCGACCGACAGCAATGACAGGTCCTGGCCGATCTCGTGGACGGTCTTTTTCTTTTTCGGCTCGTCGTCGAACAGCGCCATGTCGCTCTCCTTCATCTCCAGACAGGCGTTTGYCTGATTTGCCAATCAGAATACATAGTGTGGTCAATGACATGTAAAGCCCGGGACATGTAAAGCCCGGGACATGTAAAGTCCGGGACATGTAAGTCCGGGGCGCACCGGACCAGCGGAGAACAAAAAGACATGGCCAACGTCGCCCAACTTCCCGACAAGATGCTCGCGGTGGCGATCACCCAGCCCGGCGGGCCGCGCGTGCTCAAGGCGGAAAAGCGCGACCTGCCGGAGCCTGATACGGGCGAGATCCTGATCCGGGTGCATGCGGCGGGCGTCAACCGGCCCGACGTGCAGCAGCGCAAGGGTGCGTATCCGCCACCGCCTGGCGCGTCCGACCTGCCCGGGCTCGAAGTGTCGGGCGAGGTGGCGGCACTTGGCGCGGGTGTTACGCGTTGGCGGATCGGCGACGCGGTCTGCGCGCTGACGCCGGGCGGCGGCTATGCCGAATACGCCAAGGTGCACGAGACCAACGCGCTGCCCGTGCCCAAGGGTTTTACCTTCACCGAAGCTGCGGCCGTGCCCGAAACCTTCTTCACCGTCTGGCAC
>NZ_JBFUKO010000486.1:0-4176 GCF_056400805.1 Aminobacter sp. P4_H6_2 | reverse complement strand
GCACTGGCCCGTATATGGTCGACGCCTATGAGGGCAACGCGTTCCTCCGGCTGAAGGCAAATCCGAATTATTTCGGCGGCAAGCCCGCATTCGAGACCGTGGTGTTCAAGTTCGTTCCGGACGCGACCAGCCGCGTGGCGGAAATCGAAAGCGGATCGTCCGATGTGACGCTCGACGTTCCCTACGAAGAGTTCGATCGCTTGAAGGCTGTTTCAGGTCTGGCCGGCRTCACCACACCAATCACAGACATCGGCATGATCTTCCTCAACAATATCGATGTCATGCTCGACAAGAACGTGCGCCTCGCCGCCCATCACGCCATAGACAAGAAAGCGATCGTCGAACGCCTGCTGCACGGTTACGGCGTGCCGATCGATACGCTCGAGGCTCCAGAATATGCAGCCTACGATCCGACCATTGTTGTTGGTTATGATCCGGAGAAATCCAAGGAGCTTTTGGCCGCCAGCGGCTTCTCGACCGATAAGCCGGCGAAATTCACCATCCAGACCACGCGCGGTCTCAAGCCAAAAGATTACGAGATGATCCAGGCGATCGTCGGCATGTGGCGCAAGGTTGGTATCGAAGCCGAGATCGAAGTCTACGAAATCGCCAAGCATTACGAGCTTCGCGCTGCCGATCAACTCGCGCCTGCGGCGTTCTACAACTGGGGCAACGCGATCGGCGATCCGACGACGTCGACCGGCTTTGCCATGTTTGGCCCTTCTCCGCACTCCGTGTGGAACACCGATGATCTCGACAACATGATCGGGCCGCTTTGGGGCGAGAAGGACGAGGAAAAGCGCATCGCCGGGTGGAAAGCCGTGTCGAAATATATCGCGGAGAACGGCTACGTCATTCCGTTGCTGCAATATGTGCAGCCAATCGTCTACAAGTCTGATCTGAAGGTCACGCCGAGCGTGGCGGGCTCGCTGCAGCCCGTCCTCGTTGCAAAGGCGTAATCCGCCAGCCAGAGCAGCCGATACGAAGGTCAGTGCGTAGATGGGCTTTGCGCGGGTTTCCAAACAGGTGCTGATGGCAGCCGTGACACTTCTTGGCGTCGGGCTGATCGTCTTCGTGTTGCTGCGCGTGGTGCCGGGAGATCCGATCTCCATGATGATCGCGCCGGGCGCCAGCCCGGCCGACATCGTTGCCTTGCGTGCCCGTTACGGCCTTGACGACAGCATTGCGGTCCAGTTCTTCATTTGGCTGAAAGGCATTCTCTCCGGCGATTTCGGCACTTCAATCTCGCTGCGTCGCGACGTTCTCGAACTGCTGGCTGAAAGACTGCCGGCGACTTTGGAACTTGCAATGGCCGCTTTTGTGGTCGCCGTCTTGCTTGGCGGTGCGGTCGCGGTGATCGGGGTGCGTCTGCGCCGAACCGTCGGTGAATCGGTGATCGACGCGGTCAATGGACTTTTCCTGGCGGTCCCGGATTTCGTCTGGGCGTTGGCGCTGGTTCTCGTGTTGGGTGTCCTCTACCCGGTCTTTCCGCTTTCGGGCCGCGTTGATCCACAATCGGCGTCCGATTTTGCTACGCGGTTTTATCTGCTGGAGAGCGTTGTCACGCTGCGCATCGACAAATTCGCAGAGGTGGCTTCTCATATGGTCATGCCGACGCTTGCCCTGGCGCTGCCGCTCGCTGCCATCATCGCACGGGTTCTCAAGGATGCATTGTCGGAGGCGATGGTGCAGGACTATGTCCTGCTTGCAAGACTGAAGGGCATGTCCGAGTGGCGGCTTATCCTGCAGGAGGCGCTGCGCAATGCCGTTGGTCCCACGCTTGCGCTGACCGGCGTGCAACTGACCTTTCTGATCGGCGGCACAGTGATCGTCGAGCGCATCTTCTCTTACCCCGGAGTTGGAAACATGGCGATCGATGCCGTGATCAACCGCGACCTGCCGCTGATCCAGGGTCTGGTACTTGCCTTTGGGCTGATCTTCATCCTCATCAACATTCTCGTCGACCTGGCCGTGGTCGCTCTCAATCCGCGGCTTCGGCATGGTTGAGGTTGCTGCGGCTGAAAAGGCGAGACAACGCCGCCAACCTTTTTGTGCTTTGCTCGGCGAACCGAAGGTTGTCTTTGGCGGCGGTTTCATTCTGCTTCTCATCGTGATGGCGCTCTTCGCGCCTTGGATCGCACCCAGAGACCCGTTGGAGCAGGATCTGATGCTCGGCTCATTGCCGCCGGCAGGATTTTCCGGCGCGGAACCGGGTTACTATCTGGGCACGGACGATCTTGGCCGCGATGTCCTGTCCCGCCTCATCTATGGCTGCCGCATCGCCCTTACGGTCGCTTTCGTTGCCGCCAGCCTCGCCGCCCTCATCGGCACTTTGCTCGGGCTCGTCGCTGGCTGGTACGGCGGTTGGATAGATGTGGTCGTCTCTCGCCTGGTCGACATCTGGATGGCGTTTCCGCCCGTTCTGTTGTCGATCCTTCTGGTGGCCATCCTCGGGTCAGGCGTTCACTCGGTCATTGCGGCCATCGTCATCATCGACTGGACACGCTTTTGCCGCGTCGTGCGCGCCGAGACTGCCGCACAGGCAACCATGGATTATGTGACGGCCGCGCGAACAATCGGCTTTCCACGGTTCACGATTCTGATGCGGGAGATCCTGCCCAATGTGGCGCCCGTACTCGTTGCGCTCGTCAGTCTGGAAATGGGCATCGCGGTGATAGTCGAAGCCATTCTTTCCTTTGTCGGCCTCTCGGTTTCTTCCGACACCCCTACCTGGGGCGGAATGATCGCACAGGGCCGCCAGATCGTTCACCACGGCTGGTGGGTACTGGCGTTTCCACTCCTCTTGCTTTTTGCCACGGTGCTGGCCTTCAACCAGCTCGGCGATGGGTTGCGCCGCGTGCTCGATCCGGTAATGCGCCGATGAGCGCCCCAGTGCTTTCCATCGCAGATCTCGGCGCAGTCAGCGACCGGGATGCCGGCGCGGCGATCCTGCGCGGCGTGTCCCTGGAGTTGCAGGCTGGCGAGGTACTTGGCCTGGTCGGCGAAAGTGGCGCCGGCAAGTCGACCATAGCCAAGGCGGTGCTCGGCGTATTGCCGCGCACCGTGCGGATCACGACTGGCACAGTTCTTTTTGGTGGCCGCGACCTTCTTCGCCTGCCTCCCCGTGAACTCAGGGAAATCCACGGATCGGAAATAACGCTGATCCCGCAGGATCCAATGACAGGCCTCAATCCCGGTCGGCGCATAGAAAGCCAGTTGACCGATGGTTTGCGGCTCAAGCAAGGAATGAAATCGGCCGCGGCCCGCGAGCGCGCCCTCACTTTGCTGAACGAGGTTCACATCCGCGAGCCAGAGCGCGTCTTGAAGGCCTATCCGCATGAGTTGTCGGGCGGCATGCGCCAGCGCGTCCTCATTGCCGCCGCCTTCGCCATGAACCCGAAACTGGTGATCGCCGACGAACCAACGACGGCGCTCGACGTGACCGTGCAAAAGCAAATCCTGCGGCTGATCCGCGCTATGCAGGCAAAACATGGAACGAGCGTCATCTTCGTGACACATGACCTGGGCGTGGTCGCGCAGATTTGCGACCGTGTGATGCTGCTCTATGGCGGCATGGTGGTGGAAACCGGCAACACCGGGGATATTCTGACCAACCCGCGCCACCCTTACATGCGGGCGCTTCTCGCGGCGGGACCACGCTATGATCGTCCCGATCGCACGCTGGCGCCTGTGCCCGAGACTGTTTTCACCGGCCTGCGCGAGGAACTCGCTGCCTTCGATCGCGGAACGACGCGTCATGGCTGACGTTCTTCTGGCGGCCGAAACTATCGAAGTCGCTTACGGCGCCACCCGCAACGTCAAGGTGCTGCATGGGATCGACCTTTCGATCGCGAGAGGCGAGACGCTGGGTATCGTTGGCGAATCCGGATCGGGCAAGACGACGCTGGGGCGCGCTCTGTTGCGCCTCATCAACGTAACCGCCGGCACCATCACGTTCGATGGCAAGGACATAACGAATTTCGATGAAGCCGCCATGCGGCCGCTCAGGCGGCGCATGCAAATGATTTTCCAGGACCCCATGTCCTCCCTTAATCCGCGGCATACCATTCGCAGGATTTTGACAGGCCCCCTCCTCCTGCACGGTCTCGCGCCGAACGCCAAGGATGCCCTCCGGCAAGCAGCGCGTATCGTTGAACGTGTCGGCCTTCCTTCTTC
>NZ_JBFUKO010000485.1:0-4190 GCF_056400805.1 Aminobacter sp. P4_H6_2 | reverse complement strand
TCGTGATGCCCATGGCGACGAAGGTTTTTCGGCTGTGGTGTTTGGAACCGAAGATGCCGACGTCGACCATGCCGAGTTCGTTGCCGCAGGCGTTTCCGCTGGCCCAAGGCTCGACTTTTCGCGTCCCTTCGTTGATGCGGCAGGCAAATCGGATCAGGCATCGTTCCGGCTGGCGTTTGCCGCCGAGCCTGACACGGCGACGGACGCGTTCTTCTTCACCTGCGAGCGCGTCAACGCACCCAATGTTGACCGCACAGCACTTCAGACGCATGCCAATGGCGTGAGGCGTGTTCTGGCCGTCGAAGCGACTGCTGGAAGCACGCAAGCCGCTGGGGCATTGCTGGCGACAATCGCACGCAGCAGTGTTGACGGGGCCTCCGTGCCGCTCGCCAATGCAAGACTTTCCATCCGCTCCACGCCAAATTCCAATGGGATTCGCCTTGAGGCGATGGTTTTTGCCGTCGATGATCTCGGCGCGGCCAAGTCGCTTCTTGTCCGCAACGGCATCGAGTACGATCTAAGCGGTCAACGCCTGGTGGTGCCTTCGGCACCCGGGCAAGGTGCGACCTTCATTTTCGAGGAATTGAAATGACCAAGCCGAATGCAAATGTGACGATCGGCAAGACCCTTTTCGCCAACAATGCGCCGCTGTCGCTGATCGCCGGCCCGTGCCAGTTCGAATCGCGCCAGC
Source organism: Aminobacter sp. P4_H6_2 (assembly GCF_056400805.1). Lineage (NCBI taxonomy): Bacteria > Pseudomonadati > Pseudomonadota > Alphaproteobacteria > Hyphomicrobiales > Phyllobacteriaceae > Aminobacter > Aminobacter sp. P4_H6_2. The sequence continues at coordinate 3,499 of NZ_JBFUKO010000485.1, read as the reverse complement.
ATGCCTTCGACATGGCCGGCGCGCTCAAGGAGCTGACCCTCAAGCTCGGCATCGGCTTCGTCTACAAGTCGAGCTTCGACAAGGCCAACCGCAGCTCGCTGTCGAGCACGCGCGGTGCTGGCCTCGATGCGGCGCTGCCCGTCTTCGCCGACCTGCGCAAGGAGCTCGGCGTCGCCGTCATCACCGACGTCCATACCGAAGAACAGTGCGCGATCGTTGGCGAAGTCGTCGACGTGCTGCAGATCCCGGCCTTCCTCAGCCGCCAGACCGACCTGCTGGTCGCCGCGGCCAAGACCGGCAAGGTCGTCAATGTGAAGAAGGGCCAGTTCCTTGCGCCCTGGGACATGAAGAACGTCGTCGCCAAGGTCACTGACTCGGGCAACCCGAACGTTCTGGTCACCGAGCGTGGCGCATCCTTCGGCTACAACACGCTGGTATCAGACATGCGCGCGCTGCCGATCATGGCCGACATCGGCGCCCCGGTGATTTTCGACGCAACCCATTCGGTGCAGCAGCCAGGCGGGCAGGGTGCCACCTCGGGCGGCGAGCGCCGCTTCGTCGAGACTCTGGCGCGCGCGGCCGTCGCTGTTGGCGTCGCAGGTGTGTTCATCGAAACGCACGAAGACCCCGACAATTCGACCTCGTCGGACGGCCCCAACATGGTGCCGCTCAAGGATTTGCCGGCTCTGCTCGAGCGTTTGATGGCGTTCGACCGTATCGCCAAGGGCTGACGCTGCACTGCCAGGCACTGGTGCGCCTCTCGGTGCACATGCCCCCCAGCACAACTCCTGCTTGAGCCCTGCAGGTACCCGGCGTAGGCTTTCCTCCGTGACTGAGCATCTCAGCTGGAGGAATCCTATGTCTGTTGCCCGCGTTACGGAAATCACCTCATCGTCGACCAAGAGCTTCAAGGATGCCATTGAAGACGGCATCGCCCGCGCGTCCAAGACGCTGAAGAATGTCGAAGGCGCCTGGATCCAGGACCAGAAAGTCGTCATCGAAAACGGCAAGATCGTCGCCTACCGCGTCAACATGAAGGTGACCTTCATCCTCACCGACTGACCGGTCGGCGCAATCCATCATCGGTAAAACTTTGGAACCTCCGCTTTGGGGGATCGTTACCCCTTGCATCCACCAACCAACGAGGAGCAAGCCATGACGACCCACACAGGTCATACCGAAGCTATTCCCGCATCGCGGGTCATCGGCACCAAAGTCTACAATACCGCAGGCGAGACCATCGGCGCGATCGAAGACGTCATGCTCGACAAGATGTCCAACGGCATCATGTTTGCCGTCATCGGATTTGGCGGCTTTCTCGGCATCGGCGAAAAATATCACGCCATTCCGTGGTCGACGCTGGATTACGACAAGGGTCTCGGCGGCTATGTCGTTCCTTTCTCCAAGGATCAGCTGAAGTCTGCACCGTCTTATTCGATCGACGATCTGACCGAAGATGACGGTCGCGTTGCGCGCGATGCGTCTTTCCAGCATTACCAGGTCAAGCCGTACTGGCACTGATCCAACAAAAAGCCCCGGATTTCTCCGGGGCTTTTTCGTTGTGCCGGCAACTACCTTGGTGTCGGAATGATCCGCACCTGCGACGTACCACCCTGTGGAGGCGGTTGACTGTCGCATGAGGTCAGGAAGGCTGCGGCTATGAAGAACAAACTCAGGATACCACTCAACTCGGACATGGCGAAACTCCCTCTGTTTCGCCCCGCGCAGGCATAGTTTACCCGAAAGTGTGGCGAATGCCTGCCCAACGGGATGAATTATGGTGACAGCGTTTTGCCGAAAGTGAATCTGATGCCTGACGTTGCGTGATATTTGCCCTGCCGCGATTGCGTTTTCTTCTGCTTTGGCTAAGACGAGCGCGGAAATCCAACCGATCCTATTTGCGATCAGCTCCCGGGGATGCCTCACATGACAGCAATCATCGATATCGTCGGCCGCGAGATTCTCGACAGCCGCGGCAATCCAACCGTCGAGGTGGACGTTGTCCTCGAGGACGGCTCGATGGGCCGTGCAGCGGTTCCCTCGGGTGCCTCGACCGGCGCCCATGAGGCGATGGAGCTTCGTGATGGCGGCACGCGCTATCTCGGCAAGGGTGTCGAGCGCGCCGTCGAGGCCGTCAATGGCGAGCTGTTCGAGGCGATCGGCGGCATGGAAGCCGAAAACCAGATCCATATCGACCAGACGATGATCGAGCTCGACGGCACGCCCAACAAGGGCCGCCTCGGCGCGAATGCCATCCTCGGCGTGTCGCTCGCAGTTGCCAAGGCTGCTGCCGAAGCTTCCGGCCTGCCGCTCTATCGCTATGTCGGCGGACCCAACGCTCGCGTGCTGCCGGTGCCGATGATGAACATCATCAATGGCGGCGCTCATGCCGACAATCCGATCGACTTCCAGGAGTTCATGATCATGCCGATCGGCGCGCCTTCGCTGCGCGACGCGGTGCGCTGGGGTTCGGAAATCTTCCACACTCTGAAGAAGGGTCTGAAGGACGCCGGCCACAACACCAATGTCGGCGATGAGGGTGGCTTTGCTCCGAACCTCAAGAGCGCCCAGGCAGCTCTCGACTTCGTCATGGCCTCGATCGAAAAGGCCGGCTTCAAGCCCGGCGAAGACGTGGCACTCGCTCTCGATTGCGCAGCGACCGAGTTCTTCAAGGACGGCAACTACGTCTACGAGGGCGAAAAGAAGACCCGCGATCCCAAGGCGCAGGCCAAGTACCTCGCAAAGCTCGCCGCCGACTACCCGATCATCTCCATCGAGGACGGCATGTCCGAGGACGACTGGGAAGGCTGGAAGTACCTGACCGACCTGTGCGGCGACAAGGTGCAGTTGGTCGGCGACGACCTGTTCGTCACCAATTCGGCCCGCCTGCGCGACGGCATCAAGATGGGCGTCGCCAACTCGATCCTGGTCAAGGTCAACCAGATCGGTTCGCTGACCGAAACGCTCGACGCAGTCGAAACCGCGCACAAGGCAAGCTACACCGCTGTCATGTCGCACCGTTCCGGTGAAACCGAAGATTCGACCATCGCTGATCTCGCGGTCGCCACCAACTGCGGTCAGATCAAGACCGGCTCGCTGGCCCGTTCGGACCGCACCGCCAAGTACAATCAGCTGATCCGCATCGAAGAAGAACTCGGCAGGCAGGCGCGCTTCGCCGGCCGCTCGATCTTGCGCGGCTGACCCGATGGGCACGCCAGGCGGGCGGCAAAGCGAGAGGGCAAACAGCCTGGTTTGCTGCCTGCTGATGGCTGCGACCTCCATCTGGCTTCATCCGTCGCCCGCCATGGCGCAAGATTTGGCGAACGGTTTCCGTTCGCCGACCGGCAACATTCAATGCATGTTCTTCGACGACGATGCATCGATACGCTGCAACATTGCCGACAAGTCAACGCCGCTGCCACCACGCCCGCAGGACTGCGAACTGGACTGGGGCAACGATTTCGGCCTGGATGAAACGTCGAGGCGTGGCGTGCTGATG